>NZ_NPHZ01000009.1:0-23893 GCF_009690945.1 Rickettsiales endosymbiont of Trichoplax sp. H2 | reverse complement strand
AATGCATATTATTTTTGCAATACTGAAGAATAAAACTGTTTTTAATCCTAATATTAATCGATAATTTAATAATAAGTATTTTAGATTTTTTATATTGACATTTAAGACAGTATCAGTCTCTTGTGTATTTTTATCTGTATATGTATATACATCCTCTTTATCATCCTGTGGTAATATTCCTTTTACAGCTCTAATACTCGATAACATTTGAGCTGTATAAGCTCCACTTATTGCGCTTGATATGTGTGCTGCATAATCATTATTAGCTCCATTTATTAAATAAGATAATCCCAAACTTGCACCACCTCCTATCATTTTACTACTATAGCTCTCTTCTAATTCAAAATAATTGCTTATTGAGCTCAAGAAATAAGGAAGCATTGAGGTCATTGGAGAGCCAGACGCCATAGATATAGAAGCTCCAAATAACATGTCTAATACCAAGCTTTGCTCCTTATGTCCCATAAACTCAGGCATGAATTCTTGAATTTCCTTAAAATATCTCATACTATTAAGCTTTCCATAATAACTTTGAACAAAAAAATCTTTTGCAATAAAGAAAGAGCCCCTCACTATTGGTGCATACCAAGAGTCTACCTTTTCATACCAATTTAAAGAAGATTTTATTGCTACTACACACTCTAAACTATATTGCAAATGCTTTATATCAACATATTCAGATATAGAATCTCTTAGCAACTTAGGAATTAGGAATGGCAAATTCTCTATGATTATCATTGATGAAAGTTGCATATCCATAGTATCATGATGTATTTTATCTTGTAAATATTGTAGATTAATGTGATTTGTTTCTTGATTTCCTAGATGTTGAGCTACTAAATATTTTATATCCTCAGGCATAGATGTTAGTTCAGGAATAGCAAGTGAAGTTCCGAATATTTCTTCGATCTTTAATTGAAAATTTTCAGGATTCCGAATAGATAAAATTGCATCATTATTCTGTATTACCTCATCTAAACTCTCTATACCTAAGATATAAGAGGGAAACTTACTATTTTTTATCATATTTTTTAGATAACCTTCACCTTGATCTCCTATATTATTTCTACTCAGATCAATAGTATGAGAGAATTTTGCCTTTTTTAGTTGTTCAGCCAAACCTATTGTACCATCATCTCCTATTTGATTAAAATCCAGTAAAGTAACCTGAGATACAGTTGCATCTTTTAAATGGAAAGCCAAACCTATTGCACCATCAGCTCCTATTTTATTACCACTCAGAGCAATAGTGTGAGATACAGTTGCCTCTCTTAGTTGTTCAGCCAAACCTATTGCACCATCATCTCCTATATCATTATAATTCAGACCAAAAGTATGAGATACAGTTGCCTCTTTTAAATGGAAAGCAAAACCTTTTGCACCATCATCTCCTATATTATTGCTATTCAGACAAAAAGTATGAGATACAGTTGCCTCTTTTAGTTGTTGAGCAAAACCTATTGCACCTTGATCTCCTATATTATTACCACTCAGATCAATATTATGAGATATAATTGCCTCTTTTAGTTGTTCAGCCAAATCCCGTGCACCATCAGCTCCTATATTATTATAACTCAGATTAATAGTGTGAGATACAGTTGCCTCTTTTAGTTGTTCAGCCAAACCTATTGCACCATCATCTCCTATTTGATTGTCACTCAGAAAAATAGTGTGAGATACAGTTGCATCTTTAATTATTTTTATAGCACTTTGTAAGTTCATTTTTAACCCCTTGTTTATATACTTTTAAATTTGGCGGCATTATACGAAAATAATATAAATAGTCAAGTCTTTTTTATTTTTAATGATATTATTTGGATTAGGCGCTGTCAAGTTAAAAGTAGAATATTATATATTATGGAGGGCTGTAGACTCAGAGGGATATGAGTTAGATGTATTTTTACAGAAGCGCCGTAATAAAAAGTCAGCAATACGCTTTGATCAAGATTAATGCAATAATATCGAATACCAAGAGTCATTGTTACAGATAAATTAAAGAGTTATATAAAGCCAATTAAGGTAATGTGGGTTAAAACTGAACATAGGAGTTACAAAAGACTGAATAATCGTGTGGACAATGCACATCAACCAACTTTGTTACATAAATATATAATCTGTTAAGAGTTTTACTTAAGATATGATATGAGAGTATTTTTTTACTTGGTTATTAACTGGCTGTTATATAAGTGTTAAATTTATTGATAGATATACTTTGAAAAGAAAGTATTGTTAAAAAAGAAAACTGTTCTACAAAAAGTATTAATAACAAATAGCCATTATATAAAATAGCATTTGAGCATTATTTATTAATAGAAGATACAAAATTCTTATGGTATAACTTTCATTAAATAGTTATTTAACACATATCTACATACACTTATGCCAAAGTTAAAGATTAATAACAAAGAAATTGAAGTGCCTGAAGGCTTTACAGTTATTCAAGCATGTGAAAAAGCTGGGATAGAGATTCCCAGATTTTGCTATCATGATAAGTTAAAAATCGCAGGTAATTGTAGGATGTGTTTGGTGGAAATGGAAAGAGCACCAAAACCTGTTGCAAGTTGTGCACAAGTTGCTATGGAAGGAATGGTAATTCACACCAATACGCCTCTTGTTAAAAAAGCTCGAGAAGGTGTGATGGAGTTTTTGCTTGCTAATCATCCATTAGATTGCCCAATATGTGATCAAGGTGGTGAATGTGATTTGCAAGATCAAGCAATGAAATATGGGAAACCTGAAAGTAGATATAAAGAAGAAAAACGTGCTGTTAAGGATAAAGACTTTGGTCCATTAATTCAAACCCATATGACAAGATGCATTCATTGTACGAGATGTGTGAGATTCATTGAGGATATTGCAGGAACTTATGAATTAGGTGGCATTGGAAGAGGGGAAGATGTTGAAATTACAAATTATATAGAAGGTGGAGTAAAATCTGAATTATCTGGAAATATTATAGATTTATGCCCAGTAGGTGCACTTACATCAAAGCCATATGAATTTAAGGCAAGAAATTGGGAACTGCATAGGACTGAATCAATAGATGTTATGGATGCAGTTGGATCAAATATTATTATAAATACTAGGGGCAATGAGGTGATGAGGATATTACCTTATACTAATGAAGATATTAATGAAGAGTGGATTTCTGATAAAACAAGGTTCTTTTATGATGGATTAAAATATCAAAGACTTGATCGACCATATATAAAACAGAAAAATAAATTGGAAGAAACTAGTTGGGAAATTGCTTTAAACATATTGGCTAAAAGAATAAAGAAAACAAAAGCTGAAAAAATAGGTGCAATAGCAGGCGATTTAACTGATGTAGAAACTATGTTTGTAGTAAAAGACTATCTTAAAGCATTAGGTAGTTATAACGTTGATTGCAGACAAAATGGAAGTAAATTATCAAATAAAAATAGAGCTCAATATACATTTAACACAACAATAAAAGGTATTGAGGAAGCTGATCATTGCTTGCTTATTGGTTGTAATCCAAGGCATGAAGCAACAATGGTAAATGCAAGAATTAGGAAAGCATACTTAAATAATAAACTATCTATTGCGGTTATTGGAAATAATAATAATTTAACTTACCCATATAAGCATTTAGGAGACAATCCTTGGATTTTAAAACAAATTGCTGATGGTGTACATCCTATATGTACAGATTTAAAAAAGGCTAAAAAGCCAATGCTTATTTTTGGAGAGCATTTAACTACACAAGAAGATTATGAAGCTTATGAATATTTTATTAATAAATTAGTTAATAAATATAATTATACTAGTAATGATTGGAATGGATATAACATTCTTCATACTGCAGCTTCAAGGGTAGGGGGATTAGATATTGATTTTGTACCAAATAAAGATGGCATGACTACTAATGAAATTTTAAAAAAATGTGAAGTTATTATTTTATTTGGTGCTGATGAAATTAATTTAAATAAAATAAATAAAAATGCTTTTGTTATATATATTGGACATCATGGAGATAAGGCTGCTGAAGTAGCTGATATTATTCTTCCTGCACCAGCATTTACTGAAAAAAATGCTACATATGTTAATTTAGAAGGAAGAGTGCAAAATACATTTGCAGCAATTGATAAGCTTGGAAAGGCAAAAATAGATTGGCAAATCATTTTAGATTTAGCAAATTTGACTGGTGTAAAGTTACAATACTCTACTCTTAATGAAATTAGAAAAAAAATCTCAAAAGTAAATCCTGTATTTATAAATACAGAATTAAAAAATAATGATAATATTTTTAAAAACTCATTAAAACAAACCTCTTTTTTTCAAGATAAAATTGATGAAAAAGCTTTAGATTATTATTTAACAAATTCTATTTGTAGAAATTCTATAACTATGAAAAAGTGCTCCCAGATAATTTTTTAATTTAAGCTTTATTTACAATTTTATGCGCAAGCGCTTCTTATATTGCGGTTCCTGCTGCTATGAAATTAGCCCTTCCTGAAGCTAAGCCTGGTATATATGTTCCAATGTCATTATATCAGTAACATTTCCATTTAATATTATATTTGGTATTCCATTATACTATATTTTTATTTCTTGGTTATATTAATTTATTATAACTTATAACTTTTATTTGATTTATATATTTTATTTCTATAGCTTGATAGTTAAGTAGGGTAGTATAATTTAATTAACTGATGAATACTAAAATAAAACTGAAGGATAAAAAGACTTCAGCTAAAAAGTTATTAATTTTAATTTTACTTCCAGTTTTAATATTTTTAGCTGGCATATATTTTTATTTTTTTAATAATAGATATATTTATACTGATGATGCATACATTAAATCAGGAAAAATTTCAGTTAGCTCAGAAGTACAGGGTAAAATAAAAGAAATATTTGTAAATGATAATTCCCATGTAAAAAAAGACCAAATTTTGTTTAAAATTGATGATTTGTCTTATAAAATTGCATTAGAAAATTCTTTAGCAAATTTAAGAAAAGTTAAAGATTATATTAATAGTATGAAAGCATTATATCAGCAAAATATTGCTGAATTAGATAAAGTTAAAGAAAGTATTTCTTATTTTGATAAAGAATATAAAAGACAGCTTCAATTAAAAAAGAAGAGGGCTACATCTGGTAAGGAAGTGGATAATGCCAAGCACAATTTAGATTCTTCCATTAACCAAAAAAAAGTAATAGAGAAAGTGATTCAGGAAACCAAAGCTAAATTAGATAATGATCCTAATTTAGAAATAAATGAGTATTCTTATTACAGTGAAGCGTTGACAGAAGTGTCTAAATCAGAATTAAATCTAGAGCATACTGAAATAAAAGCACCATTTGATGGTATAATAGCTAATTTTACATTATTACCAGGAAAATATATTAATGTTGGAGCTCCATTATTTTCAATTATTAATAGTCAAAATTTATGGATAGAAGCTAATTTTAAAGAAACCGATCTTCAAAATATTAGACTTAATCAAGATGCAGTCATTGAAGTTGATGCATACCCAGATAAAAAATTTAATGCAAAGGTATTTAGTATTACGCCTGCAAGTGGCTCAGAATTTTCATTATTACCTGCAGAAAATAGTTCTGGAAATTGGGTGAAAGTAGTTCAAAGAGTTAAGGTTATTTTAAAATTTAAAGATAGTATTCCAACTAATTTAAATTTACTATCTGGAATGAGTGTATATGTCAAAATTGACACAAAATAATAGTCAAGGTAATAAGAACTCTAATAAGGTCTTAATCACTGTATTTATTATGATTACAACAATCATGCAAGTGATGGACATGACAATAGCTAATGTTGCATTACCTCATATTAAAGGTAGTTTATCTGCTAGTAAAGATCAAATTTCTTGGATTTTAACTTCGTATATTATTTCAGCAGCAATTATGACTCAGCCAATAAGTTGGCTAGCAGATCGTTTTGGAAGAAAAAAAATATTTCTGATCTCCGTTATTGGATTTACAATCTCTTCTGCACTATGTGGCTTATCAACTTCTATAATAGAAATTGTTATTTTTCGCATATTACAAGGAATTTTTGGTGCAGCATTAGTGCCACTTTCTTGTTCTATATTATTGGATATAAATCCTAAAGAAAAACATGGTTCTGCAATGGCGATTTGGGGTGTTGGAGTTATGATTGGTCCAATAATTGGTCCTGTTGTTGGTGGATATTTAACAGAATATTATAATTGGAGATGGGTTTTTTATATTAATGTTCCTTTAGGTATAATATCATCTTTTGGTATTATATATTGTTTACCTGAATCAAAAATTATAAAAAAATCCTTTAATTTTATTGGATTTAGCTTACTCAGTATATCTATTGCATCTTTACAATTATTTTTAGATAGAGGGCAAAATTTAGATTGGTTTAATTCACATGAGATTATTATATATTTTGCTTTAATGATTATTTCATTATGGATGTTTATTATTAGTAATATTTATTCAAGCAAACCTTTTATTAGTTATAAATTATTTAAAGATTCAAATTTTATTTTAAGCACTATTATAATATCTGTTATATCTATAGTATTTATGTCTACCTTATCATTATTACCATCTTTTTTAGGTGATTTAATGGGATATACAGTTCTTGATGTTGGGTTATTAATCGCACCAAGAGGAGTTGGTTCAATGTTTGCAATGATGTTAGTTGGAAAAATAATTAATAAAATTGACTCTAGGTTAATAGTTACTGTTGGCCTATTATTAATGATTTATGCATTATATCAATTATCTAATTTTTCGACATTTGTACCTAAAGAAATGATTATTTTTAGTGGAATAATAAATGGATTAGGAATAGGTTTTATATTTGTACCACTAAGTACTATAGCATTTTCAACCATTGCTAATGAAAATAGAAATGAAGCAAGTGCATTTTTTAGCTTGATGAGGAATATAGGAAGTAGTGTAGGAGTATCTATTGTTACTTTTTTATTAGTTAGAAATATTCAAATTAATCACTCATATTTAGCTGAATCTATTAACAAAAGTAAATTTTGGATTTTACAGCATTATTCACCACAATTTTTAAATAGTAAGGATGCAATGGATATGATTATTGATAAAAATATTAATATACAAGCTGAAACTATATCATATATTGATAATTTTAAAATTATGATGATATGTATAATATTTTTAATGCCATTATTATTATTAAAAAATCCTAATAAAACTGCAAAAAAATATTCTAATTAAAGTGAGCTATATACTATATAAACTCACTTATTTTAATTTGTAAAATTATAATTCCCCATGATCATGTAATTAATCTTCATGTTTTAATTTCCTCAGCTATTTTCTCTGTACTATGCTCTTTTTTTGTTGATGTATCTTTATCTGCATCTTCATTTTTATTAAATAATGTATCATAAGCTACGTCATATAGCTTACCACCAAATGTAAAAGTTGATGTAATTACTATTGATGCAACTGTTTGTATACCTACTTTTATGCTTGCAGCTGTTTTTTCATTTCCTATCATTGATGCTGGTAATTTTGGATGTATGTATATGCCGTAACCAAAGCACATGAAAGCATTAACAGAAACTGTAATAGCCTTAGGTTTTAATAACTCAAAGTTAAATCCTTCTTTTTCAATTATTTCATTCATTTGAGCTATAGTTGCCCCATTAGTTAGAAGAAAGGTTACATAATCTTGACTTCCTATGTTTTTGTATCTCGCTTTTTGATTCTAATATTTGTTCTTGTATTTTTTCTTGTATTTTTAAGCTAGAGTCTTGAAATTCTGTTGTTTTAGCACCACTAGATTTAACAAGTTTAGATGGGTCAAATTTATCAGCTCCATCAAGAAAATCTTTATGTTCCTTCAAACTACTTCTTACTTTAGTTAATGCTTCATCGATTTGATCTTTTGCATTGTGAGCCAATGCAATAGAAGTTGCTGTTGTAACTGATACACTTGCAGTAGTAACAATACCATCATAAATTCCAAATGAAATTTTTGACAATTGTCTGTAAATAGCAAATATATCATCTGATATACTTATCCCAGTAAATATAGTATATTGATATGGTGCATTCATAAAATGACCACCTCTTACTAAATGAAATATATTTGAAACAGCAAATGAAAATTTGACTGCATGAATTCCAAGAATTATAGCGTCATATTTATTTATATTGCTTGAATAGTTGTCAAAATTACTGAATAAATAATCTTGTACATAACTTAAATTATAGTTATTAAACATTTTTATGTCACCTCCATCTTATTAATTAATGCCCATAAATCATGGGCTTTTATAATTTATAAATCAAGAAATTATTATGTTAAAAATATAATAAAAATAAAATATTAGTATGTAGTAATAAATATAATCAAAGACAATGAAAGAATTTATCCATAATAGGAATATCATGTTAATTAGGCATAATCTCTAATAAATCAAACTATTAGTTGTGTTTTTTCTACTTATAATAATCTTTTATAATTATTCTATTTTTTATTTTTAAAATCAAATTTAGTAATTATAAAATTTTATTTTATTTATCTTTGATTAAATAAAAATTAGCTTTTGTATGAATATTTTTTTTAAAAAATAAGTATTACATAAAGTGATCATATTTAACAATATATTAATGTTGACATAAGTTTTACCTGTAATTTATACATTTTTTAATGACTAATTGATATAAGAGGTATTGCAATGTCAAAATTTATAGAATTAAAAAATACAGAAATTAAACATCATGCATGGCATAAAACATATCCATCACATGATGATACAACACTGCAAGCAATTATTGTTTTGCATGACAATAAAGAAATGCAGGAATTATTAAATAACCATGGTCATGGAAACAAAAGTAATGAAACATTTGATAGTATATTATCTTTGTCTAAAAAACATGCAATACAGGAGGAAAGTGTAGACAAAGTATTTAAGTTTTTAAGAAATACTGATATTTATGCTCAAGGTTTTAAGCCTCTTCATAATGATATTAAAGTAATGGGTACAATTGGAGCTTTCAAAAATTCATTTAATATAAATTTTATAACAAAGGAAATGTATGGGGTTAATTTCACTTCTTACAATGGAACCATTTCAATTCCAAGTATTCTAGATGGTATAATTAAAGGTATAATTGGCTTTGATAATACTCCAAAATTTGAAATGGCACAGTATTATAATGGTTTTGGAGAAAGTGGAATTCCAAGTGGGTATTACCCAGTAAGTCAACCAATTAATGGCTATTATCCTATAAACAACCAACCAATTAGTGGCTTTCCTACTTATAATCAACCAATTAATGGAGTGCCCACTAGTTACTCTCCTCCTGGAAAAGTTACTACTATAACCTGCCCACCTGTAACTTGCCCTCCTTCTAATTGTGATCCAACGCAACCAACTTATCCGACTCAGCCAACAAAACCAATTTATCCAACACAACCGACTCAACCAGTAATTCCTCCATCACAACCTGTTAAACCAACATTACCTCCTATGAGTTTGTCTGAAATAGGCACTAAAGCTGTGTATACACCAGATAAATTTGCTGATTATTATCAATTTCCTAAAGGTTATGATGGTAAAGGACAAACAGTTGCATTAATCGAATTTGGAGGAGGGTACGATCTTGATGTATTGAAATTCATACTTTGAGGGAATAGGTATAGCTGCATTAGGCAAAGATCAAATTAAGGCAGTTGAAGTCCTTGGAGGAAGAAATAATTACAATGGAGGACAAAGTGATGCTGATGGTGAGGTAATGTCTGATATTGAAGTTGTTCATAGTTTAGCACCTGCTGCTAAAATTTTAGTCTTCTTTGCTCCAAATAGTGGAATGAATGGTTATGAAGTATATAAACTGGCTGCTGCAAGGGCTGATATAATTTCAATAAGTTGGGGAAGTGCTGAGTCATATGAATCATCTATGATTAATAATATTTTAGCTAAAGCAAGTATAACAGGTGCGACTATTTTTGCAGCTTCTGGGGATAATGGTGCTTATGATAGAACAGAAGAATTAACTGTAGATTTCCCAGCTTCAAGTCCTCATGCTATAGCTGTAGGTGGAACTAAACTAATTGTTAGCAGTAGTGGTCAAGTAAAAAAGGAAATTTCATGGGGTAATGAGCAAACATTTATTGAAGCTCAATCTGGTCATCAAAGCAGTATTTCAGGCAGTGGAGGTGGATTTAGTCAAGATTTTAATATTCCTCAATACCAAAGCAGTTCAACTCAAAAATATGATAATTTTTGTAAATCTACAGATTTTAATATACCTCAAGGTTATACAGCTAAATTAGGAGTTCCTGATGTGAGTGCTAATGCTGATCCATATACTGGTTATGCTACTACAATTTCTGGTAAATGGACTTTTATAGGTGGCACCAGCTTATCTACTCCTTTATGGGCAGCTTTATTTGCACGTTGTAACCAAAAATTTGGGGATAACTTAGCTAAGCATATTCATCTTCATAAAGAGCTATACGAATTAGGAAAAAAAGGTGTTGGTTTTACTGATATAACGCAAGGAAATAATGGGTATTATGAAGCTAAACAAGGATGGGATGCTGTAACAGGATTAGGTTCACCAAAAGGTGAGCAACTATGTAATGAACTCATTGCAATTGCAAATGCTGCAAAAACTGCAAAAGGTGAGAGTGCTAGTTCATCTACTTCTACAACAACAGTAGGTTTAGATTCTGGTGAGGAGATGAAAGATAGTGCTGGTATTAGTGGTAATGGAAGTGATGCCAAGGATGAGCTGTAAAAAAGCTTATTAATAAGATATTGTTTCTAGAATAATACCCCTAAACCACTTAAAGGGAAGGGGTATTATAAATTAAATTCAGAAAAATATATGTTTCAATGAAGTATAATTAACCTAAAGTTTTGGGATTGAAAGAAAAAATACAAAAAATAAGAATAAATATTTTGTTATAAATATTAATTAAATACATATAATAATTTGTGTACTAAAAGAGTTAATTTTAAAAAGGATAAAACTATTTTTAATAAAGCATATTAGGTCATAATTTATATATAAAGTTTATAATAAGAGATAATTTATTATTATATATTATTGCCATAATAAGCCGATTTGCAAGTAAAAATAACTTATTGACATTTTATTTAGATTTTGAAAGGATAACAATTGTTAATATTCTAATATATAAGTAATGGGTATATAATTAGACTAATAATTAATTACAATCAGAGGTAGGTAGGTATGTCAAATTCTCAAGAATCTAATAAGCAATTGCTAAATGTATTTTTTTCTACATTTATGCAGAAATTTTACACAGAAGAAGAAGCAAGGACAAAATTGTATCTTGATTCTTTTTTACAGCAAAGTATTATATTTCCAGGTAAAGCTAGTAGTATAAATAATTTTTTGTTTAATACTGCTAATCGTTATTTTGAAAAAGAAGACGGTATATTTGTTGAAAAGGGAAATATATATTCAGATTATTGCAACTTAATCGATAGTATAAGAATAGATGAAAAAATTAAGGCGGTTCAAGACAGAGATGATTATCAAGCTGCTGTAGCAAAGTATACAGAAGCTGCTCATCAACACTCAGCACTTCAAGATGAGCTAGAAGAAAAAAGAGATGAAGGAATAGACAGAATAAAAAAGAGACTTAAAGTAAGTAATGATGCTAGTAAGGAAGATAAGGAAAAAGCAGAGCTAGAATTTCTAGAAGCGAAAAAGAAGTTTATTATGAATTTTAGCGATCGATATTTATCAGCAAAACTCTCTGAGGCAAAAAATGCAGAAGAAAATGCAGAGAATTTGATGATACAGTTAGAAGAAAAATATGGAGTTACAGGTGATATAAAACTGGTATTAAGGGCTAAACTAAAGTGTAAAAAAGCAGCAGAAGATGAAGTGAAGAATACATATAATATGGGATATGAAGATGTAGTTTTAGGTTTTGGAGAATATGTACCTTCTATAAGTTCAAATACTCATGTATTAGAGCATATAGCAGAAAGAGTGTTTAAATTACTGAAAATAAAAGACGAAACTAAATTAGCTTTTACTCAAGAAACAGGAAGTATAGTTGAAAATCCTAATATGCCTGAATTAAGTAATAGTACAGATAGTATAACACAATTAAATAAGGATTATTTAGCTAAAAAAAGAGAGATAGAAAGTTCTGATAAAACTAGTGATCAGAAAAACAAAGCACTCGAATTATTAAAAGAGAGATGGATTGAAGATAAAGCTATATCAAATATTCAATCAGGAAAAGAAGAAGCTGATAAGATCAAAAAAGATGCATATCAGAGCATGATTAAAGCGCAAACAAAAGTACGTGATAAATTTTTAGAATTAGATAAAGATGAAAAATTGGAAGAATGTATGGAAAATAATATATATTATATATTTAGTGAAACCCATATAAATACGGCCAAAACATCTGGAACTGTAGGAGGAGGAACATTACTTTGGTCAGCTTCATCAACCTATACAAGAGAAAGAACAGATGATAAGCACGATGCTGCGTGTATATCATTTGAATCAGTAATAAAAGTGCCGATAAGGTATAATTGGTTGTCAAAAAGTGTATTAAAAGACATAGATTTTAATAAAAGCACTATGACTTTAAATGAGGAATCTGGTGCTTTATCATTAGGAAGTAGAGAATTTTTACAACAAAAGCATTACATTATTCAAAATCTCATTATAGGCATAAATATGAAATCATATTTTGCCAATCAAGAGTTTGGAGATGTAGCTTCGTCTTTTTCAGCAAAAGTTGGTTATGATAATTTGTTAAGTAGCATTAAAGGAGATGCTGGTAGATCTGCAGCAGATACTAATAAAGAAATGTCAAAAACAGGCTTTACTATTCCTGACTATATTGTAGTACTAGGATATGAATTAGAACAGGTTACTGGATTTAATCATGAGGCTGGATCTCAGCATCATCAAGAGTTGTAAATAGAATTTAATATCTGATATGTGTGAATCAGATATTACTTAGTTAATTTATTTCAATTGTAGGGGGTATTATGGAATCATTTTATAATTCACGTGTAGAAACAAAAAAACAAAATGTTTCATGGGACAAATGTAATGCATGGACTTTAGTAAAATATTTTATGGAAGACCTTTATCACAAGGGAGAAGGTTATTTAGATAAAGCTAGGGGTGTAGTTGGTGAATTGTTTGGAAGATATGAAGGGGATAATAATTTGCGTTTAAGAGATGATAATAAATATAGTAAACAAGACTATGCAAATATGTTGCAGCGTATAGCAGCATTAGAATCTCAAGGAGATCACAAAGCAGTTAAAGATGTAGTAAATCGACTCAAATCTCATAATGAATATATTCCACCAAAAGGGCTATCTAAATTGACAGTTGCTTCATATTTTACTAAGGAAGTATTAGAAAATGATGATACTTTTAGTTATTACTACAATAATATATTGAGTCCTTTCCACAATCATATAGTATCTTTTGATATAATCCCAACTATTAAGTACACTACATATCTTTTAAGTACTCAGCATTTTTTTTTCCAACTTCCTTATATTGCTTATGCTAATGATAAAACAGCATTAATGTTGAGAATTGGAGATTTGGCTATACAAAATTCAATATATATGACTGGTGTGCAAATTAGTAATTATATAAAACAGCAATTAGACGATACAACAGGTTCATTATGTATTAGTTATGGTTTAACACAAGGATTAACAAGCCTTTTCGGAGCAGGGTTTTCTAAGATGCTTTTTCCTCAGTTAGGTGCTTCAATATTAGCAGGACAAGTATTAAGTAAAATTACTTTTTCAACAACGCAATGTTACTTAGGGCAGATTGATCAAAGTGAGATAGAAACAAGTAAATTGTTATTCTTGTCATCAGTAGAAAGCATATTTACAGGTGGGTTTTTTCTAAATTTATTTTTTAAACAATTAGGGGTATTTAATGATTTAGTAAAAAGCATTGGATTCATTAAAAATTTAATCACAGGTGTTAACATTATAAATACAGCTGATTTGTTAACAAAATATTATATTGTTAGTTCATACGAAGGGCCTGATAAATACTTGAAATGTCATGAAAATTGTCATGGATTAAGATTAGAAGCAAATTATCTATTAAATAAAGATATAAGTCAAAATGATGGGTTATTGAATCAATGGGTATATCAGATTGGTAAATTTGCTAAAGATAAAGATGGGGAAAATATAATTTTACACAACGAATATTGTAGTTTAGTAAAGTATTTGCAAAACTATAAAAGTGCAAAACATTTCACAATATCAGAGAAAAATTTTTATACAATCCTTGAGAGCTGTAAGTTATCTGATGATAGTAAAGAGAGTAATGAACAAAATATAGAAGCTGATTCTGGAATGATTCCTAGAATAGATTATGATATCAATCGAGTAAGGAATGCCATAGAAAAAGTCAGTTTATTATCTAAAGGTAATGAAAATAATTATTGTATTCAACAAACTAAAGTTAGCCATTTTAATCTTCAAAATTATTTTAATGGTACTGAGAATAAATTAGATTTTAACGTTTCTTTTGGGTGTTTTTCATATCATGAAGTTGTTGAATTAAAGATTAATTATCCATGGCTACATAATGGTATGCTTACATTAGATATGAGTCTTGATGTAGAAGAAAAATTACAAAAATTTTGCCAAATACCAGAAAAAATAATTTTAGGATGTGGACAAAAATTACTAGTGCATGAAACAGAGCAAATAATTAGTGATTTAAAAGCTGCTAACCCTGAAGAAGAATTTCAGATAAAAGAGTGGTCTGTAGCAATAGAATTGTTAATTAGTAGTGAGCTTAGTTATGTTGATAGTAAAGGATTAGATAATGGATGTGAAGTCCAAAGAGTTGAATACCAAAATCATTGTAAAACTATTAAGTTACCTAAACAGATGCTGAACTATTTGTTCAATAAGCATGTTACTGAAGATGATCATTATGTTGAAGAAAATATGTTGCACAAGATATCTTATAAAAAACTAGATGATATCGCTGGTGTAAACAATATGTTATATTGGTTAGCTGATTATGATTTTAAGAATGAAAAGATAGATATCGGTGGAATAGAGAAATTAGTATATAAAAAAGTAGATAATATTAATGTTGAATATTGTAATGTCATATATAGCTTGAATCTAAAAAATGACACAGCTCATGATACATCAATTGCAGATCAATATAAACAGCTTACTGATAGTATCATAGAAATTAGGAAAAAGGAAAGTGAGTTATTAAGGCAATTAGATGAAAAACAAAAAGATAAGATAAAGTATACATTAGATACAATTAACGATTCTAATGCAAGAGATAAGGCAATTAAAGAGTTAATAGAAAAGTATGCTGATAATGATATAGCAAAAGAATTACATGTTATCAGAGAGGAAGCAAATTCTCTAGAATTAACACGAAAAAAATTGCAACAAAAAATTACTTCAGCGGAAGAAAAATTCTTACTTGCAGCTAAAATAAAATGTGCAGATAGTCAAGTTAGTGATTATAAAACTAATGAAAATATGATGGTTAGTGGTGATTTATATACTGGCTTGGCAGAATTTAGCCCATTGATTAAAACTGATGATATAAAAGTGAAATCATTACTAAATCCAAACATTGAAAGACAAAGCGATTTATGTGAGAATAAACAGTATAAAGTAGTGAGTGATGATGATTGTTTAGGTTTAGATGATATAATAGTATTACCACTTAGGTACCCATGGTTAGATACGAAAATATTTACGATACCTGTAGAAGTATTTCAAAATGGAGATAAGTTAAAGAAGTATCAACATGAAAATTGTATTGTACCAAAAGCAGTGGTTTTAGGCTTTGGTTTAGTATTGGAAAAAAAACAAGAAATGGTTTTCAGAGAAGATGAAGATGTATATACGGTTTTAGGTTATCAATTAGCTAATTATTGTGATAGTTCAATTACTACTGATTCGGCTAGTTTAAATACTGAATTATAATTAATATTGACAGTATCATTAGATATTGATACCTTCTCTTGCAGCGCTAAGGACTATTTTTTAGCCTAGACGCTTTATTAATATGAAACGTTAAGAGGATTTGATCTATGCGACAAATACCTAAGTATCTTATTATTGGGTCTGGAAGGTTATCTCAACATATATCACACTACTTGTATTTAAGTAATTTAAAATTTAGTAATTGGTCTCGTTCAAAACATAATTTCAATCAACTAAAAAAATTTGTAGAGTTTAATGATATTATAATATTAGCGATTAGTGATGATTTTATAGAAAATTTTATTAATCAAAATCCTTGTATTACTAATAAAATTTTAATTCACTGCTCTGGCTGTTTAAGTTTTAAAAATGCTATAGGTATACACCCTTTAATTAGTTTTGGCAGTGAATTATATAATTATGAGACTTATAAGAATATTTCTTTTATCATTGATTCCAAACTTGATGATTTTAGAGAAATATTTCCCACTTTAAAAAATCAAGTTTATGCTATACATAAAGATAAAAAAGCATATTACCATGCATTATGTGTTATGAGTGGTAATTTTACTACGATTTTGTGGTCAAAATTATTTAAAGAATTGGAATCAAACTTAAATATACCTAAAGAAGCAGCTTTTTTATATTTAAACTCAATTGTTAATAATTTATTTCTTGATCATAAAAGTTCATTAACTGGTCCTATAGCTCGTGGTGATAATAAAACAATTAAGCTTAATTTATCTGCATTAAAAGATGACAAATTTTTTTCAATTTATCAAGCTTTTGTAAATGTATTTGGAGGTAATCATGGATATTAATGATTTTTTAAAAATGAAATCACAAGCAAAGCCAATTAAAATGATTACATGTTATGACTATTGGAGCTCAAAAATTCTAGCAGAAACAAATATTGATTGTATATTAGTTGGTGATTCTGTTTCGATGGTTATGCATGGGTATGATTCTACCATTGGTGCTAATGTTGAAATGATAGAAATGCATATTAAAGCAGTTAAAAAAGGTATAAATAATAAATTCATAATTGGTGATATGCCATTTCTTTCCTATAGAAAATCAAATACGGAAACAATGTATGCCGTAGAGAAATTAATGAAAGCTGGAGCTAATTCTATAAAACTAGAAGGGTTAAATGGAAATCAAAAATTGATAAAACATATTATTAATTCTGGAGTGCCAGTTATGGGGCATCTTGGCTTTATTCCGCAATCAATCAATGTATTTGGCAATCAAATTGTACAAGGAAAAGAAGAGAGTAAAGCGAATCGGTTAATTGAAGCAGCAAAAGAATTAGAAGGACTTGGTTGTTTTGCAATAGTACTTGAATGTATCTCAAATAAAATATCCAAAAGAATTACTGAAACATTATCAATTCCAACTATTGGTATTGGTGCTGGTTCGAGTACTTCGGGACAAGTACTAGTGCTACAAGATTTACTTGGTTGTGACCCTAAATTTCAACCTAAATTTTTAAAGAAATATTTAAATCTTCATGATTTGATAAAAAAATCAGTAAATGACTACTGTAAAGATGTCGATAATAAAACATTTCCTAGTTGCCAACATTCTTATGGAGAATAGTAAATGCAAATAGTAAAATCTGTTAAAGAGATCAAATCAATTATAAAAGCTTTAAATAACTATAGTGTTGGTCTTGTGCCTACCATGGGAAATTTACACCAGGGACATACTAGTTTAATTAAAAAATCTTTAGAAGATAATGATAAAACTATACTGACAATTTTTGTAAATCCTACACAATTTAACAATAAAGAAGATTTAGATAATTATCCTATTACTTTGGTGGCAGATCAAAGTTTAGCTGAAAAATTAAGGGTTGATGTATTATTTTTGCCACAATACGAAGAAATTTATCCTGATAATTTTAGTTTTAAGGTTATTAATAATGATTATTTTAGTGAAATTTTTGAGGGTAAATATAGGCCAAACCATTTTACTGGGGTGTTAACTGTAGTTTTAAAGTTGTTGTTAATTACCAGACCTAATAAGGCATATTTTGGAGAGAAAGATTATCAACAGTTAAAATTAGTTCAAGCTATGACTAAAGCCTTTTTACTTGATACAGATATAGTGCCATGTAAAACAATTAGAAATGAAGATAATTTACCATTAAGTTCTAGGAATAATAGATTATCTCCTTATTGGTTAAAAAAAGCATCTTTATTTTCAAGATTACTTAACTCTGGTTTATCGACACATGAAATTAAAAATAAATTAGTACAGAAAGGATTTAAAGTAGAGTATATTGAAGAATATAATAATAGAAGATTAGGGGCGGTTAAATTTGAAAATATTAGATTAATTGACAATATTGAGGTAAAAAAATGATTTTATGTATAGATGTAGGTAATTGCCAAATTCATATTGGAATTTTTAAAGATGATAAATTAGTTATACAATTTAGACATAATAGTTCTGATGGAATGAGTTCAGATCAGTTTGGTATATTTTTAAAAATGATTTTAGCAGAAAAAAATATTAATTTTAAACATATTAAGAATATTTCAATTTGTTCAGTTGTACCATCACTTGAATATTCAATTAGGGCAGCTTGTATAAAATATTTTGGTATAAGACCATTTTTTTTAAAAGTAGGAGCTAAAACAGGTCTTAAGCTAAAGTATAATAATCCTGCTGAAATTGGTGCTGATAGAATTGCAACAGCAATAGGAGCTGTTAAATTATACCCAAATACAAATATAATCATTGTAGATATGGGAACTGCTACTACTGTCTGTGCTATTACTAAAAATAAAGAATACTTAGCTGGCGCCATTTTACCTGGCATTAAATCATCTGCAAAAGTTCTATCAACAGAGACTGCTCAGTTACCTTTTGTAGAGATTATTAAACCACAGTTAAAATTAGGACGCACAACAAAGGAAAATATTCAAATAGGGTTATTTTATGGTCAAAAAGGAGCGATAAAAGAGCTTATTGATTTTATTACTAAATATGCATTTAATAATGAGAATTATTTGGTGATTTTAACAGGAGGTTTTTCTGAATTATATAAGGATGATAAAATTTTTAATATTTCAATACCTAAATTAAATTTTATAGGGTTAAATGAATTAACCAAATTAAACGATAAATAATGTTCGAATTGTAACTATTGATAAATATAATATAAAATCCAATAAACTATAAAAATAAACATAAAATATGAAGAAAATACTTTTAGTTATTACAGGCAGTATTGCAGCTTATAAAGCTATTGAATTAATTAAAGAGTTGGAAAATAAAGGAAATGAGTTAAATATAATACTTACGCATAGTGCAGAAAGATTTATTTCTAAATTAACTATTGCTAGTTTATCTAAAGCTAATATTTTACAAGATAAGATTTTTCAAGAGGATATGGATCCTATGCTACATATACAGTTAGCAAAAAATCACGATCAAATTATAGTTGCTCCAGCTTCTGCTGATTTTATATCTAAACTTGCTTGTGGATTGGCTTCTTCTTTATCTTTATTATCTATTACAGCTACTAAGGCACCTATCTTACTAGTACCAGCTATGAACCCACAGATGTATAAAAATAAAATACTTCAAGAGAATTTGCAATCATTAAAGATGTGTGGATTTCAGGTGATTGAGCCTGATTATGGAGTTACAGCTTGTGGAGATGAAGGCTTTGGTAGGTATCCACAAATAGAGAAAATACTTAATTACATTGAATTTGATTCTATAAAAAAACAAAAGCTCAAAGGAAAGAAAGCTATCATTAATTTAGGCTCTACTCGTGAATCAATAGACCCTGTACGTTTTATAGGCAATGAGTCATCAGGTGAACAAGGTTTTTTAATTGCTTCAGAGCTTGTTAAGCAGGGATGTGAGGTAAATATTATTGCAGGATATGTAGATTATGATATTCCAAAAAACTCTTTTAGAGCTTACACAGCTAAAGACATGTTAAATATATCTTTAGAATTGTTGCCAGCAGATATTTATATTGGGGTTGCAGCAATATGTGATTTTAAAATAAAGGAATACTCTAAAGAAAAAATTAAGAAAACAAATAACAATGTAATTTTAGAATTTGAACCAAATATTGATGTAGTTTCAAATATTTCAAATAATAAAGATAGACCTAAATTAGTAATAGGATTTGCTTTAGAAAGTGAAAGTCACAAACAAAATTGTATTAATAAACTTAAAAGCAAAAATCTAGATTTAATCATTATGAATAAAACTAAATATATTGGGGAATTTAGTAATGAATTCGCAATTTGTTCACCTGAAAGATATGAGGAAACAGGTAAAATTTCTAAAAACGATTTAGCTAAACTTTTAGTAGAAAAGATATCTATAAAAATAAATAAAAACCGTGGCTAGTTTAGTCTATAGTCAAAGTATTATTGAGAACATCCTCAATATACATAAGAATCAGATAAAAATTTCATTCGCGCTTGGATTGCCATCTTCTATATTTTTTCCAATCTTAGATATTCAAAAATCTGTATCTAAATTAACTGCAAGTGATTTTCAATATAATGCTCCATCATTAAAACTTAAATCACATATTGTAAATCTTATGCAAAAAAGAGGTGTGAAATGTAATACAGAGCAAATATTTTTAACTACTGGAGGACAAGAGGGTATTAGTCTATTGATAAAAATGCTTTTAAAACATCATGATCAAATTATTGCTGAGAAACTAAGTTATCCTGGTTTTATTCAAGCTATTAAAGAGTTTGAATTGGACATAGCAACAGTTAACACATTAGATTCAGGGATTGATGTGGATGAGATACATAAATATCTTAAGCAAGGTAGAAAACCTAAGCTTATATATGTTATAACTGATGGTCATAATCCTCTTTCTGTTAGTATGTCTCATGCTACTAGATTAAAGTTAATTTCAATAGCTGAGCAATATCAAATACCTATTATCGAAGATGATCCTTATGGATTCTTATTTTATAAAAATCAACTGCCAACTTTAAAATCTCTAAATCCTGATAGGGTTTTTTATATAGGTACATTTTCTAAAATTCTTATGCCAGCACTTAAAGTAGGGTGGATAATAACACCTAAAAAATATATTGATACTTTAAAAAGCATTAAGAATTCTTGGGATTTAAACACTGCAACCTTCTCTCAAAGAGTAATTATAAATTTCTTAGAGACAAATAGTTTTTTAAATCATCTATTTATATTACGGAATGAATATAAAAAACGTAGAGATATAATGATAGGTGCACTAAAAGATTATTTTCCTAAAAATGCAAAATATACAATTCCAAATAGTGGAATGTTTATATGGGTAGAATTAAATAATCAAGTTGATACAAATCAATTGCTTAAAATTTCTCTACAAGAATATGGAATAACATTTATGCCAAGCAGTGTTTTTGAAGTTACAAAAGATATTAAATTTATTAATGGAATGAGACTAAATTTTACTAATTGTAACCCTGAAGAAATAATATACGGGATTAAAACACTAGGTAAGTTAATATCTAATATTCTAAAAGTGTAGGTGATAATAAAAATTAGATTAATATATCTAGACATTTATATTGAAATAAAAACTCTAAAAGATTGCTTTTTATATAAATAACTTGACAAAAAGAAAGAATTATTATATAATTCCGCCGTAAAACGTAAATAGAGGTATATTATGACTCAAAATACAAAAAATGCTCTAGTAACAAAAGATACAAAAGTTATAAATCAAGATTTTGTAAGCAGATTTTATCATTTTCTAGAATATAGTGAAAAAGTTTCTGAATCTAGGGATATAAATCATGAAGATTATTCTAAAAAATGGTTTGATATAAATAGTTATAAAGTTCCTTTTGATATAACTGCTAAATTAATTTCTACCAGGAGTTTTGCAACTGCTGATGATATGGTTAAATATTTAAGTACTCTTGAGACTGAATCTACTGATTCATGCCACTATTTTAGTTTTTCATTACAAAAATTAGAAAGAGATTATATACAAACAACCACTAGAATAGATGAGAAATATGATGCTGATCAATGTAATAGCAATATCTATAATAGTGCATGTGTTGAGTATAATTATACAGATGGATAATTATTAATTTTGTTAATCAATATCTCAAAACATAAATATAAAAGGAGTAGTATTAATATATTCAATATTAATAAGCTACTCTTTCTTTATATTTAGTTTATATTCTAACAATTAATCTATAACTTTACCTATATTTATAGATGTAAAACTAGTGTATACTACCTAATAATAATTTTTAATAAATTATATCTCACACTCTAATAATAACATTGGAATAATAGCCATAGCTAATCCACTTAAACCAGGTGAATAAGAGCCACAGACTTCTGTTGCATTACTTAAGCTACAAACTTCTGTTACATTTATTGTTATAATACTTTCTTTTGTAGCTATACTATTATGAGAATCTTGCGCCCTAGCAGATATTGTATAAATTCCTGGTTGAACTGTTTGATCAGGTTTGATAGTTACTTCACCATTTTGCTTAAAATCGCTAACCCAAGAATATGAATTATTAAATCTTATATAAATAATAGGGTCTCCTTCAGGATCATGTGCCACAAAATGTGTTTTAACTCCAGTTCCTTTTTTAATAGTTATTGAAGTGTCGATGGCCTTAGGAGCTAGGTTAAGCATAGTAGTAGTAGTTGTCGTAGTTGTGGTTGTAGTAAGAAGTGTAGTAGTTGTTGTTATGCCACAATTACCACTTTCATCTTCAATTTTAAATAATGAAAAATCACCATTTTTTTGATCAGAAAATTCTGCCTTTAGGACATCATTATCTCCGTCGCTGTAGAAAGTAAGATATTTATTAAAATCTTTATGCTGTATAGAATAATAGCATAGATCATAATTAAACAAATTAATCTTAAGTACTTTTGATTTTTCTAAATGATCTATAAGATTATTTATATGAGATGTTGCAACACCAATAAAATAATGCGAAGGATCTGCTTTTAATTGATCAAGTATTTTATGTTTTTCTGATAATTTACTATCTATATCACAGAGTGGGTAATATGAATTGGTGCAATTCAAGTCTTCGTTAGAATAATAAAAATTCATTCCATTTGCATCTGTTATGTTATAAGTTCCATCATTATTTAAAACAAAATCACATAACTTATTACCAACATAATTAGGTGCTGATTGATAGTCTGTATTATTTCCACTTATTTGTATATTAGGAGCTAAACTACAAATAGATATATTCATAGCTACATTTACAATGTTATATTTAGTCATAATTTTATCAATTTAAACCTTCCAATTAGTAAGTGTAATCATTGATATTTTGCAGTGTCAATTTTTTTAGCTCATGTTATGTAATTTATAATGTCATTGACTAAACTAAATAAATTTTGGCATGAATTATGCTCTTTGGTAGAAATATTAACATAATTATATTAAAAATATGGGACAAATTAATAACGAACAACCGAAAGGTAATCAATTTAATAATACATTTATTTATAACTATAGAGAAGCTTTGAATAGGCAGGTTAATAATCATGCAAATAATATAGCAAATTCTATGACTACAGGTTATAAATTAGTTTATTCTTATATTGATAGCATAAAAACTCAAGCTGGAGAATTTAGATATAGCGTAACTGATAGAACTAACTTTGCTCAAGGTTATTTTAAAGAAACCAAAAATGAATTTGATTATGCAATAGAAGGTAATGGATTTTTTGCTTTAAGATGTGGAGAAGAAATAAAATACACTAGAGATGGTAGTTTTGAATTAAATAACCAAAATTTTATTAAATCACTAAATGGCCTAAGGGTAGGGAAGTTGAGAAAACGGCAAAGTATATATTAAACAAGCGGTTATATCGTTATTTCGGGCACATAGAGTTTTTTATCATTACTTTGATAA
>NZ_NPHZ01000008.1:0-27839 GCF_009690945.1 Rickettsiales endosymbiont of Trichoplax sp. H2 | reverse complement strand
TATGTAAAGCAGAAATATTATAACCATTTCCAGCAAAATTTCCTGAGAAAGGATGATTTTCTCTTCCTAAAGGTAAAAATCCTTTTCCTGAATCCCACTCTTTAGTAACAGATGCATCTATATTTGTGCTTAATGCATAATTACCTGACAAAAATAGATTAATTATTTGCAAATTGTAAATAGTATTTACAAGCATATATGAAATAGCCTTATTACTTGGTGATATATAATCATCAGAAACACTAGCAGGAAGGATTGAATACATTGAACTACCACCATTTCAATATAATGAGACTCAAAATTTAGAAAGATTATGGATTAGAGGAGGATTTCCTAGATCATTTTTATCTGCAAATGATAATAGTAGTTATCGTTGGAGAGAAAGCTATATAAGAACTTTTTTAGAAAGGGATATTCCTAATTTAGGCATAAAGATACCAGCAGAAAATATAAGAAGATTCTGGATGATGCTCTCTAATAATCATGGTGGTATTTTAAATGCTTCCGATTTAGGTAAATCATTATCTATCTCTCATACTACTGTACGCCATTATCTAGATATATTAGTAGGAACTTTCATGGTTAGACAGCTTTATCCTTGGTTTGAGAATATTAGTAAAAGGCAAATTAAATCACCCAAGATTTATATTAGAGATTCAGGTATATTGCATAGTTTACTTCAAATTAGAACGAATAGTGATTTATTTAATCATTTAAAATTGGGGGCTTCTTGGGAAGGTTTTGCTTTAGAGGAAATTATTAAACATCATAACTTTAGATCTCAAGAATGTTATTTTTGGTCAACACAAAATAAAGCAGAAATAGATTTACTTACTATAAATCATGGAAAACGAATAGCATATGAATTTAAGTTTACTGACTCTCCAAAAATTACTAAATCAATGCGAATAGCAATAGAAGATCTTAAATTAGATGTAATTTACGTATTGTATCCAGGTAATAAAAAATATCAAATAGAAGATAAAATTATATTTTGTGGACTGCAAAATTATCTTAATTTTTATTAAGATTTGATGTGAAGTCAAAATATTTAGTAACAAAAATAATCTAACTTACACAAAGAAAATTATTGATCAAACATGATGCAGATTACCTCTAAATGATCTATCAAAAACGGTGGAAAATTGAGTTATATCACAAATCTATTAAACAAAATGCTTACCTTGCTGCTTCTCCAACTAAACGAGCATTATCTCAAGCAAACCACATTTTTTCTTCTCTGGTAGCATTTTGTAAATTAGAGCTTCTAAAAATAAAGACGGCCGCTAATCATTTTGCTATCAAACACCTTCTTTTATTGAAAGCTAATCAAGCTGCTTTTTTAGAATTACAAAATTTGAAAAATTCATCTCATGCATAAGGTGAGTTAATAAAAGAATCACTAAAAATACAATATTATACTTTCTTTAAGATAATGCAATTTTTAGTACTAAAAACTATTTATCTTATGACCTTATCTTTCCTTTCCATCATTAGTTTATATGCCCTGAACATATGTGTCAGGATAAATTAGAAACATAAAATTTTATTTTTTAATTAACTCACTAGTTACTCTATCCAATACTTATTGACTAAAAATTATAACAACCCTGACTACATACCTAATTACTTTTTCTGAATTGAAGAAAAGACACAATTTACTCAGTAATTGAGGTTATACTTTGCGCTGGAGTAAGCTCATTAGCTGAATTATCTTCACACTTCCCCCTATCTTACAATCCCATCTCTTTCATTACTTCTAATGCTTTTTTATGAGTTTCCTCAGAAACTCTGCCATATTTTTCATATGCTTCAGTCTCTTCTCTTAGCCTTTTTTCAAGTACATTTTCTTCAATAATCATATTATCTTTGAACATCTTTTTTATATCTTTATCAAGTTCTGCACTGAACCTTGTTCTTTCTTTATAATCAGACATTTTATACGTTGTAAGAATTACTAACTTGATTATAAAATAATTATCTTAACTATGTAAATCAAAATTATTTAAAAAAAGATTAGGTATATACTTTCGTACTTCTTCTATTATTTATGTAAAATAATATTATATTTTTTGATAAGATTCTTCAGGCATATTATTACCTATAGTAGATAATCTAACCCAATTCCCAAAAAGAATATTTGCTATAATAACAGGGTGTAAAGATTGTTTCAAAAGCTCACAAGTTTTACCATATATTCTCTCATTTACTCTTGCTGTTTTAACGACCAACTCATTACGTGATATATTTACATTATCTAGTTCATATGCTGATATTTCTGACTTTAAGCTATTAATAACTTTTCCTAAATTTTTTTTAGTTTTTGTCTCATTATATTGAGGAAAATGTTTAAGCACTGAATATTCTTTCTTAGTATTTTTGCAAAAATAAGACAATAACGTTGATTTACCAGCTCCAGCCTTACCCGTTATAAAAAGATTTGTATTTTCATCTTCCATCTTTTTAATAGCTTCTTCAAAGTCAGCATTAATCTCTATTTTCTCTAAATCCATAATTTATAAATTTATAGCAATTGATACAGGAACATGATCAGAGGGTAAGTCATGATTTCTAGTAGATTTTATAATATCTGCAGCCATTACTTTTTCATCTAAATTGCCACTACTCCATATATGATCTAATCTTCTACCTCTATCTGACTTTTCCCAATCTCTTGCTCTATAGCTCCACCAACTATAAAGCTTTTCTGATTCAGGAGTAAACTTTCTGATAGAATCTTTAAAACCAATTGATTTATATAAATTAAGTAGCTTCTCCACTTCTATAGGTGTATGTGATACAATATTTAATAATTGCTTATATGACCATACATCATTTTTAAGTGGTGCAATATTTAAATCACCTGCTATGATCACTTTATCATTTTTTGATTTGTTGCTTTTAAACCAAGCTGTAAGCTTATCTACCAATTCTAATTTTTCTTTGAATTTTATATTTTTACTAACATCAGGTATATCACCACCTGCTGGAATGTAGAAATTATGTAAATCTATATCTTTTCTTATTTTTACAGCTAAATGTCTAGCATCTTTTATAAAACTAATTTTAGGTATAATTTCTAAATCTTTCTTTGCGATAATTGCTACTCCATTATAGCCTGTTGTTTCTCCTTCATGGTAAATAAATCTATATCCAAAATCTCTAAAAAACTGAAAAGAAAACAAGTCATTCCTTACCTTTGTTTCTTATAGCATAAGAATATCAGGAGAATATTCTTTTAAAAACTTATCAATAGAATTAAGCCTTCTTCTAACAGAGTTAACATTCCATGTCGTTATATTAATTTTATTATTATCTTTCATCTTTTACTTTATCATGGATTATGCTTTAGGTAGATATTGATATAAACTTGTTCCATATTTCCTAAGGCATACTCTTGATGCCTGATAATTAGGATCAATCTTCTTAACTATATTCCAAAATCTATCACTATGATTCATTTCCTTTAAATGGCTCATCTCATGAGTTACTACATAGTAGAATACCGCTTGTGGAGCAAATATTAATCTCCAGTTAAATGATAAATTACCACTAGATGAACAACTACCCCATTTACTAGTCACTTCTCTTATAGAAATTTTACCATAGTTTTTTAAATTAAAATTCTTAGCTATATACCTAACTAAATTTTTAATTTCTTCTAATCCATATTGTTTTAGATATTGAGTTAATACTTTAGAATATAAATATTTAGGTGAATTAAATATAATTGTTTTTTTATTCTGCTTAACAGATAATTCGTTTTCACAATTAACATATTTTATGTCATGTTTTACTCCTAATATTGGTAATTTATTATGAAGTTTCATCTTTTCTTGTATGTCATTACATGGCTTTGTAATATTTGATAACTTACTTCTAATCCAAGACTCCTTTTGCAATAAAAATTCTAAAGCTCTATTTTTATTACCACCTCTTGGTAAAACTAACTTAACATCTTTACCTTTTATTATCATTTCATCTTTTATGATTTGGCTTTCTACTTTTTCAGGATTTTTTGCATTTATTGGACTTACTACATATTGATTGAGCAAAAGAATTGTTATTAATATTTTAATTGTTTTCATAATTTTAATATAATCATCTAAGCCTAAATCTTCTAAACAGCTACATAGAAACTTTAAATATTTATGTTCCTTTTATCTGTCTTATAAGGTTTTCTAGCATTATAGCAATATATTTAGCAATTATTATGATATCAGCTTCGTCTGTTTTATTTTTACTTAACCTACTTTTAGCAAAAGATTTAATACTTAATGGATTTATTATATATACTTTGCAAATTTATATTTTATCTACAATAGATATGCACTTACAGTTTATTATTTAATACATCATATGCTGTCTTATGCTCAGCTGTATTATACGTTTAATACAAAGCTTCAACAATATTATACTTTTGTTCATAATTAGGTTTTGTATAACGAAAAATTTCTTTCATAGAGATATTACCACTTAGATCTTGAGCAGTGTGCACTCCATGCTTATCAGCAACACGCTTTAAAAAAGTATGTCTTAACATATGAGGACTAAGATGTATTTTTTTATTTGCTGGAAGTTGAGCAGAAGCTTGTTTAGCAATCCTCTCACAAATTCTTGCAATATCTCTAGTGGATATTCTATTACCGTATCTTGATATTATCAAAGGACTATCATGTGTTAAATTACTTCTATCGTTTAAGTATTTATCAAGAAAGTTTCTTGTTTCACTTGGTACAGGTATCTTCTTTATTACTTTATTTCCTTTCCTTTTTACATTATGGAATCCTTTGGCATAATATTGTCCATAATTAAGCCCAGCTACCTCTGATTCTCTAAGTCCTGTAGTTATTAGCACATAAAATACTGTAACTTCTAATAATGGATTTTGGTTATTCTTTGTGCAAGCATTTATCCTTGTGTCACATGCTCCTTTAAGTCTGGTTATTTCTATAAGAGTTAATCCATTCCATGAAGGCTCTTCTACTTGTATTAACTTTACTCCTATAAATGGATTGCCTGCTATAAGTTTCCTTTCTTTGTTTAACCAATTTCCAAAATGCCTAATCGTTGACAATATTCTATTTATTGTTGTTGCTATATATCCTGTTCCAGTTTTAGGTGACTTTTGTTCTGTTAAATAATTTTGGAATCCTCTTGTTATACTTGGTGTCCATGAATCAGGATTTATTGTATTTAATGTGCTTATAAAATAACTTAAAAACTTATTTAAATCTGTTTTTTTAGCCCTTTGGGTATGGAAGGGACTATTTAAAACAAATATATAATAATACTTATTAGCCCAAGAATATATAGAATCTTCATTTTTATCATATTTAGATAAATTGCTGTTGTTATTTGTATTATCTAAACAAAATATTTTCTCTGCTTCTTGATTCATTTCTATTCTTGTAATAAGTGTATTATTAATTGAATCATCAAATCTTTCTGAGATGGTTTACTTTCTGCTACCAAGAGTGCTAGCGCTACTAAGGTATTACTTTCTATTTTCTTAATATTTAAATTAGATTTTTTAAGATACATTAAAAAAAGTAAGCATCCAATACGTTTATTACCATCACTAAAAGGGTGATCTTTTATAATAAAATAAAGTATATTAGCTGCTTTCTCATGAATTGAAGGGTATAGTAGCTCTCCACCAAAAGTCTGTTCTATATTTCCTAATATTGATTTTAAAGAGTTGTTTCTTTCTTCTCCAAAGAAATTACTCCCTCTCTTATTATAAAATAACTCCTCCTTTAACGATGATATTGCAGTGATTGCTTCTTTATAGTTAAGTGTGACTACTTCAGTATTTGTTACTCCTCTATCATGTGTTAATCTGCCCTCATCAAAACGTCTTAAAGTATCCCAAGTGCTAGTATATTCTTTTATTACTCCTAATACTTCAGTACCAATTTCATTAGTTAATCCTTGGTTAATCATTGTCCTTGATAATAAGTCTATACTTTCTTGTAATTCTTTTATAGATTTCTGGGTCAATTGTTGTTGGTTAATAGTGTAACCTTTTATTAGATGCTCTTTGAGTACTTTGGATGACCATTTTCGAAATTGCGTACCTCTTTTTGAATTAATTCTATATCCTACAGATATTATTGCATCTAGATTATAGTAATCTATATCACGGGTTACCTGCTTATTCCCTTCTGTTTGAACTGTTGCAAAATTTGCAACAGTTGAATCAAATTCTAATTCCTCTGTGTCAAAGATATTCTTTAAATGACGTGATATAACAGATTTATCTCTTTCAAATAATTCTGATAGTTGATTCAAAGATAACCATAATGTTTCATCATATAGCTTAATATCAAGAGTAATCTCATTACTCTCAGATTGATATAATATTATTTTTTGTTTATCTAAGTTTTCTTGAATATCTCTTTTTTGCATTCTTTAAAGTATTATTATTTAAATAATTCTGTGTGAGAGCTCAACCTCTCAAGATATAATGTCTCATCGTCAATTCTATATATAAGAATTAATCCAGATTTCATATGACACTCTTTCCTGTTTTTAGATTTATAATTTAAAAATCCTACTCCTTTTTCATTTGCTAAATCATTTAATATCTCAAGCAGTTCATTCAAATCTTTTGAGTTAACATTTTTATACCTCTCCACGTCATTTTTAAAAAGCTTAGTCAGCTTAATTTCTTTCAGCATGCTTAAATACCAAGATTAGAAATCAATTTTTCAATATTATCATAAGAGGTCAGGTCAATATTATTTTCACTATCAGAGATTGCTTTTTTAGTTTCGTCATTTGGAGAATTCATATCTCTTGATATTTTTTCTTTTACACTTTCAATTACTACTTCTGATAATGTTTGAGATTTTGCTGCTGCATATATTTTAAAGATTCTATGATCTTTATCTGAAATATTAACACTTAGTTTATGCATTTTAATATATAATATGAGTTAAATAATATTATATAAATAATACACTATAACTTATTAATTATCAATAAAGTATATATACATTATATACAAAAGAAGATAATAAATTAATAGTATAAAATACAAAGCAGTTACTATACAAAAATATAGCTATATATAGTCGAAAAATATCAGACACATAAGTGTATAGTTTTTTTAATATTTAAAAAATTAGAAATTTAGAAATTTTGGGGAAGCAGATTTCAGAAAGTTTGATTATGTGTCTGATAAGGTGTGTTATCGGTCTCATACTAAAATTAACAAATCATATAGATGTCATTTTTCAAAGACGAATTCAGCAACAATTTATTTTTTATTCAGATGTGTTAGAATATTGAAGTTTTCGATAAAGAATAGATCGACCTAATCCTAACTGTTTTGCAACTTTAGTAACAGGACCTCTATCTTTTATAAGTTTCAGTGGGGTTTTTATTTTTCCATATCAAGATTTGGTCTGCCAGCTTTGTTCCTTTTAATTGAGCAGCTTTAAGTTTAGTACGCTACGTATCAATCTACTTTAAAATATGATATTACTCCAAATACATGGAATACTAATTCTCCAGCTACAGATGAGATATCAATTTTTCTTATAGTCACATTAAGCCTATCTGATGATGTTTTAGCATTTTAACCGTTATAGGCAATTAAGTTCTCTAAACCATTTCTGATCAATATTTTACCATTGATAACATCTTCAAATATTTTATACTACTTGCTTGTTTTAATCTTTGTCCTTCTGTTTATATATGTATATACCCTAATATATTAGCCATTATCTCACTATAATATATAAATCCCCAAATCTACTTTTTCCCGTATTTTATTACAAGTCAAAATAAAAATGTTCATTATAATTGCTAATGATATACATGTTCTATCACCAAGAAATAACCCATATTCTTTAATTTTTGGATTTGTAAGATTTTATTTATCTATATGATATTTGTAAACTTCCGCTATATTAATACTAAATATGATAGTATTTCTCAAATGTGTTTTGATTACTTCAAATCCTTTTTCTTTTGCAAGTAGGCTATTAATGCAGAAAAATAAAAAATTATTTTATTTTTCATTGGTATTTTCTCGTACTCTTTCTATTTCAAAATCTTCTACTATATTTTCTCTTTTAACAGTTTAATTTTAGTAAAAAGGGTATCGTCCAACATTAAACATGAGAAATCCTATAGCACTGTGATTTAAGAAGTTACAGAGAAATGCGCTGATTCGATTTGAGGTCATATTTATCTAAAATACAAGTGCAAAATTTAATGATTATAAAATTATTATACATGTTAAATATTATTAATGTATAAATACTACAGTCACATTGATAAAAATTAGTTTTAATAGGCAAACAATAACCTAAAAATCTGTTTAATATTTATAGCTTCTATTTTTAGTTTACAACATCATCACTTATAAATTTTGTACATATATACAAACATATTTAAATAAAAACTTGTCAAATATTATAAAATATAATTAACTACTTACTTAAATAAAAAGTATATTTTTACTCATGGGTAGTCAAGGCTCGACAAATTTAACTAGTTACATTGACAGTACAATTAATTCCTATTCAGATAAAGTCAAAAAGTTACCACTATTTGATGACGATTTTACACGCTCTTTGACTTTAAAACAAAAAAAATTATTTATAAAGATTTTTTATCATGCAAGAGGAAAATTTCACGATTTTTTATGGTATGTAGGAAGCAATACACAAAATGCGAAAGTAAAAAAAATAGTAATACAAAATATTTCTGAAGAATTTAATGGCTCCGCAGCATCACATGAAGAAATGTATATGCATTTTGCTAATTACTTTAATGTTGACTTAACAAAAGAATTTTCAATAAATAAGTATTACATAAAATCAGTACAAGATTTCAATAATAATCATATTGATTATTTAGTAAATCATAGTGATGACTATAGAATAGCGGCATTTTCAGCTTATGAAAAACTTGATAATGTAGATTACCCATTCTTACTTAAATTTGCAAGTAATATAGGAGCACAAGGTAGGGCTTTAATTTTTTTTAAAGTACATGCAGTAGTTGAGCATTTTGAATCAACAAGAGATGTATTAGAAAATATTTGGGAAAAAAATTCATATGCAGTAAAAAAGTCTTTTGAATTTATAACAAATAATCAAATATTCTTATGGAACTCATTATTCAATGAGATAACAAAATCTTAATCATGTATTTCAGCTTAACAAAGAGGAAAATCAAGTATTTCAATATAATATGGACAATAAATAATATACTTTACTTTTTTCTTTTAGATTATAACTCAGTTTATGTATATGAAAGTTTATCAATAAGAATTATATCTACTTTTCTATGCTTAGTTATATTGTTTTTATCATTTAAGAATAAATTAAATAATACTATTTATTATCTAACAGAGTTTAATATTTATTTCTCTCTCCCATTCTTTTTTACCTTTATGCTAATTAAATCAAATATTTCAGCTTATTGGTTACTGAACAGCATGTCAGCATTGTATTTTACAATGATTTTAATTCCTCCAAACAAATCATTAAAATGGATTTTTTTATCAATTATTATTGCCATAATAGCTAATCATAAAATTTTTCCGTACGATCTTATTCAAAACTTAGAAGTCAAAAAATTAAAATATTCAATTTTAACTTTTATTGCTCCAATTGTAATTGGATATTTATTTATTAATGATAAGCACAAAGAAGAACAAGAATTATTAGATTATATTAATAGTAATTTATTAAATAAGGATATAGATTTTTTAGATAGAATAATTAAAAATAAAACTTCAAAATTACTTTCTCCAAAAAACGTTCTAGAGAAAGATATATTAAACCTAAATATTTTATTTGATAAATTAAATAATTTATTAAATAGCATTAAAAGTAATAAAAATACCCTAAATTTATTGGAAATAAGAAAATATATTTTAAAACTTGATGATGGATTTAAACATTTAAAAGAAATAATTGAAAGGCAACAATCAATTAAATTGAATTTAATAAATTCTGATATTATATCAATTTTAAAATCTGTTAAAAAAGAACTAGTTTATTATCATACATTTGACAAAAATATATTAAAACTTCCAGTTTTAGATTTTAGTTCAAAAATAAAATTAGATAGTAATTTAATTAAGTTTGTACTCAAGACTATTTTAACGAAATTAATAAAGTATAATATTAAAACTTTTATTAGCATTGAACAATTGCCTATAAAAATAAAGTGTTATAGTGTTAATAATAAAGGTAATGAATTAGAAGTTGCTGGTATAAAAATTTGTATAAAATACATATTTCCAGAAAAACACCTTAGGAATTATAAGTTTGAGGACTTATTACTGAACCCAATCGAAGTCAATTATTGTAATGAAATCATAAACTTACACTATGGAATGTTTAATAACAATCAAGAACTTAATCAATTTCAAATTATATTACCAAAAAATATAGAAAGATTGAAATCTGAAATAAAAGATCAATTAAAAAATAACATTAGTAATGTATTTATTGCAACAAATCTTATAAGAGGATTTTATGCATTAACAATAAAAGAAATACAAGCTAACCTATATAAAAAAGGTTTTAGTTATAAAGATATTTCTAAAGTAATACAAACTCCTTATTTATAGTATTAACTCATACAAATAAAAAATAACTTAGACTTAATGAAAATATGATGAATAAAACATGAATATATAAATAGCTTTAACTATATAACTAGTTAATTCTACTAACATTCGTAATTAAATTACCTTAATAATTTTATTCTAACTTATATATGAACTTATAAAAATAATTTAAGAAATAAATTTACATTAACTATTACATTATAAATTAGTAAAAAACTTATTTTGGCTTGACATGATTTGAATTATTTTTTGAAAAAGTTTTATGTGAAAGATTAAAAATTTTATTTTCTAGCTCTATTTTATCATAAATTCCTAATTTTTCACTTATCAAAGCTATGATACCTATTAAAAAATTAGCTGTTTCAGATCTCATTCTTTTCTGCTTTTTTAAATTTAGTCCTCTTATGGTTTTTAAATTATGCATTCTATCTATTTTTTTAATGAATAATGCTTCATAATCTTGTAATTCAGCTAGTTTATTAAGCATTTGTGAAAATGTTAGTTTTATTTTTTTACCATCTTTAAATTGTATTTTTGTTAACCTCTCTACTATTTCTGCTATACGCCAATTAAATTCTTGTTTGATTATCTCAACAGTACAAGAAGTGTCTTCAAGAACATCATGTAATACTGCAGCTACAATTACATCTGTTTTAAAATAATGTTTTGCCACTTCTCCTGCTACAGCTAATGGATGAGAATAAAACGGCTCACTTCCTGTTTTTCTCATTTGATTCCCATGCCATTTTTTAGTAAATATTATTGCCTTTTCTATTAGTTTTATATTTATTTTGATATTTTCCTCTTTAACAATTTCCTTGATATCATTTATTAATTCTAATTTATATTTGCAATTATTTTGAAATACATCATATTCTTTCCCTAAGTGATATTGAAAATCTTTTTCTTTAATAGCTGTATCTTTAAAAGGAAAATTTTCATTAGGATAACTATAGTATAATCCTTTTTTTATCTCTAATTTTTTAAAATAATTAATAGAAAAACCCACACATATTAATAATGGTACATATATATACCAAAGTCCATAATTTACAAAGAAAATAGAGCCAAAAGCAATTGCAGCATATGATAAGGAGGCAGACATCCCAAATGTAGTTGCTAATATTGTGAAACGACTAGCAATAGGAAAATGCTTAAAGCAAGTTGTTTCTACTCCAAAAGAAGATAATGCAGGGAAAAAAATTGCTACCTGCAAAAAAGTTAAAGAAGTAATATCAGTAACATTGTTAAGCCAAAATGGAATCAAAGGTAAATAAATTGAAAATATTATTATACTAGCACTTATAACCTTTATAGGATGAAACTTCTTAATAAGTTTAATCATTAATAATGTTAGCATAACTATTATAACTGTAATTTTTAGATTCTGATAAATTACTTGCTTAGAAGACATAACAAGATGTTGTTTCATAAAATCTCCCATATATATAAAAGTCATATACATACAAACAGCATCTATTGCTTTAATAAAAAAATATGCAGCAATAGCTTTAAAACTAATTGATTGTGTTTTTTTTAATATATTGTTAGCTATACGATTTGCTGCATGTTTATTTTTTATTCTTTTCTTATAACTTATAAATTCTGGTGTTTCTCTTAATCTTATTCTCGCTATAAAGCCAATTACTGCTATACCAGCACCAATCCAAAAAGCCACTCTCCAATTCAATCCCATAGATATAGCAAACGATCCAACTATTAAAGCAAACATCCCTCCACTACGAGAACTAACAAACATAAGGCCATTACATATATACCTATGCGGAGATTTAAAAGTTTCTGATATATAAAGCTCTGCACCTACAATCTCTCCCATTGAGGAAAATCCTTGTAACATTCTACATAACATAACTATGATAGTAGCAGTTATTCCTATTTCTGCATAGGTTTTTATATTTGCCATTACTATACAAGATACCGCCATTACAAAAGTTGTAATGTATACAGTAAGTTTTCTTCCAAACGCATCTCCAATATTACCTATTATAAAACCCCCTATTGGTCTAAAAATATAAGTTAAGCAAAATGTAGCAGCAGTAAGTAACTGTGAAGTCAATTGATTACTTTGAGGAAAAAATAAATCATTTAGAAAAACAGACATATGAATATATAACATTAAATCAAAATATTCTAAAAAAGTACCTATAGAAAGCAATCCAACAGCTTCCTTTTGTTTTTTAGTCATTCCTTTATTATAAGCCATATCCTATTTATTTAACCTTTAATATTTATATTAAATATATTGTGATATTTTATAATATCACATATAAATTTTATGATCTAATAATAAAAGCAAAGTTATTCCACATAAAATTTTATGTTTAATGGTGCTTTTATTATCATTATAATCAACATGATTAAACCTATGAGCAAGAATTATTCACCTAAAATAAATCCAATAAATTTCATTATTAGCAGTATTATTAATAAATTATAAAAATTTGTGACTATTTAAATAATTTATCATTACATTATTTTGGCATATATTTTCAAAAAGGTATCTCATCAGATGCTATATTTTTTCTGCTTTCGCTATTTCCTTCTGCTGCATCACCTTCTAAACCTTTTACTTTTGCATATTCCATTTCTTCTTTATTATTATGAACACTAAACTCCATCCCATACTTTTTTGTATCTAGTAATACTAACGTACTACTGTAAGATACTAGCACTATTTCTGTTGTATATTATTTTAACTCCAGATTCGTCTTAATATTCTCTGGCCCTTAATTTACCTTCTATATAAAGCTTACTACCTTTATGCACATATTCTTTCACAACTCTAACTAGCCCTAGTGAAAACACCAGCACTCTATGCCATTCTGTTTTTCTTTTTACTCTCCAGTACTCTTATCTTTCCACCTCTCACTTGTCGCTACTGAAAAGGTTGCAAGTTCTTCTCCACTTGCTTGTGTTAACCTAATTTCAGGTTGATTGCCTACATTTCCTACTATTATTACTTTGTTTATACTTCCGGCCATAATTTTTAACTACTTATTAATTTTCTTAATATTAATTGCAGAAGTTTTTCCTTGTTTTTCTTCTATTGCAAATTCTATTCTTTGGTTTTCATCTAAAGTACCAAGCTTGGCTGCTTTTACTGCAGAGCTGCACATAAACACATCTTATTTTGCATTATCTGGTGTTATAAATCCATAACCCTTATCCGAGTTATACCATTTTACATTGCCTATTTGTTACATTTTCTTAATTCTCCTAAAGAAATTAGTTAATTTTTTTTTAAAACATAAATCATCCTTATATCAACATCAATCATCTTTTCTAACTCCTACTAACTGTAACAAGAATACAAATAAATTTATAAAGTAAGTGATCCATATATCAGGTAATTTCTGTATTACCTCAGTATTACTATGTGTTTGTTAATATAGTGCTTTAATCCTTTGCGAATCATATGCTGTAAATAATGTGAATACCAATACACCTACTATAGAAATTACAAACTGCATAGCCCCACTTTGCATAAATATATTGACAATACTGGCTATAAGTAAGCCTATAACTCTCATCATTAAAAATGATCCCATACTTGTTAAATCTTTTTTAGTAGTATGCCCATAAATACTCATTGCCCCAAAGGCACTTAATGTTATAAAAAAATACCCTAGCGATACTCTCTCCTGTAAACACTATGTGTTTAGCACTTGCTGATCATCTTACTCTCCCTGTATACACTGCAGATAAGGCTTGGAGCAAACTTCATACTGATATCACAATTACTCAAATTAGATAATTTTATGCTTACCAAAGCTTCCATAAATAAATTTGATCTGACATCAATTGAAGAAACTAATAATACCTTATTCTATTACGCTAATCTTTATTTTAAAATACTTATTTCTGGGTCTTCTCCAGCAACTGAAATAGCCAGGAAAAATGATTTATCGAAGTTTCTTTCTTTTTTTATTGAGTATACTGGTAAAGACAATATTGATAACTGTACTCCTTCAGTTACAAAGCACTTTTTAATATTTCTTCAAGATAAAAACTATAAACCTGCAACTATTAATAGAGCTTTAGATTCTCTGCGTCACTTTTCTAAATGGTTGATGAAACATAGACCTTTGCTTGCTGGCTCTCCCTTTGAAGGTGTAAAAAACATTACTCAAGACTATCCACATTGGAATGGTTTATCAAGAAAGCAAGTAATGCGTTTAAAAATGGCCTGTGAACAACGACTGAATGCATGTAATAGAAAAAATCAAAACCCTCTACTCGAAATAACTATTTTTTCTATTCTTTTAGCGACAGGACTTAGGGAAGCAGAACTAGTATCATTAAATCTTTCTCATTATTATGCTAAAGGGTTTCATCATGTTAAGCGTAAAGGAAATATTTTTACTAAAAAAGTGCCAATTCCAGACGAACCTAGAAAATATTTAGAGCAATACGCTATATTTGCGCAAGAATATCAGCTCATGCCTCTTTAACTTTATCAAACGAGGAGAAGTTTCATTTATCTCCTCATATGTTAAGGCATACTTTTTTAAAAAGAGTGGCTGATAAACATGGAGTACATATTGCCCAAAAGATGTCTAGTAATGCTTCTATCTCTCAAATATTTCGCTATACTAAACCTTCTCAAGATGAGATTGATAATATTGCTCATGATCTTAATATTTAAGTATTTTTCTACAATTTTGCTAAAATAGACAACCCATTTTACTATACTTTAAAAACTTGGGTAGTATAAGATATGTTATCTTACCCAAGATTAATTATCAATAGAATTTTACTTTTCAAGTATACTAAATATTATTAAGTATATAATAATAAATATTTTACAAAAATATATCTTTCTAGTATTATAAAAAGAAAATAAATTATAATTACTTATGTATACATTAACTACTAAAGTTTCTAATCCTATAAATAGTAGACTTGAAAATCTTGCAAAAACAATTGATCGTAATAAAAGCTATTTAGTAAGAAAAGCTGTGGAAGATTTTCTTGAAGAAAAAGAAGATTATCTGATAGCTATTCATCGACTAGAACAAAAAGGAAAACGCATTTCTTTAGAAAGTTTAGAGAAAGAATGTGGCTTGGAAAGTTGAATTTGATCATCATGCGGCGAAAGAATTTAAAAAGTTAGATAAACAAAATCAACTTCTTATTTCTGGTTATTTAAAAAATAAAATATCTCTTACTGATAATCCTAGGAACTTTGGCAAACCTTTGCGATATGAGCTTTCAGGGTTATGGCGTTATAGAGTTAAAAATTTTAGAATTATATGCTCTATAGAGGAAGATACACTTATCATTCTTGTTCTTAAAATAGATACCAGAGATTCAGTCTATGCTAATTAATAATTTGTAAAAAGTTATTAAATTTTATATGTAAAATAAGGTAATGTGGACATAACATATTAAAACCCAATATAAAAATTACTTTAATGTCAATTTTTATGTTTTAAATTAGAGACCCCACCTTACTTAAAATGTTGAATAGCGATATAAAGTGAAGTAGGTATAATAACTAATGTACCGAGAAGCATGTAGATATTTGATATATCATTAAATACAAAATATCCTAAAAGTCCTGAAAATAATAATTCTAAATATCTTAGTGGTGCTAAACTTGAAACTTTAACTAAATTAAATGCTTTAAGTATACAAAATAGAATAATATTACTATTTACACCTAAAAATATAAAAAAAATTAAATCAATTGTTTGTGGAGTTATTAAATTAAAATTTAAAGGCAGAAACAAAAAAATAGTTGTAAACAAAGAAGAATAAAATAGCATGCTTAGCATAGTTTCTTGAATTACGTATTTTTTATTAATAATATCAAGGCTTGCAAAGAGCATTGCTGCTATAACAAATGGACATGAATCTATAGTAAAATTTACAGTATTTGGTGTAATTGTTATTAAAATTCCTATTATACCAACAAATGTTACTATCCATAATTTTAATGAGATACTTTCTTTTAGAATAATAGGTGCTAGAATTAGTATAAACATCGGGGTAGTAAAGCTTATAATCGTGGCCATTATTACTTGTGATGATTTTAACCCATTAATCCATAAAAATATTGCTAATGCTAGAAATAAGCCTCTAATAAAATAATAAGTGAATCGTGAAGTTTTTATAGATAGTATTCCATTATAAAAAACAAAAGGTAAAAGACTAACAGTACTAAAAAGAAACCTATAGAATAATATCTCGAGGGGAGGTAAATAAAAACTTAAATATTTTGCAATAACATCATTGAAGCTGCTAACAATTAAACTAAATATAAACCAACTTATCCCAATTTTATAGTTACGGGAGAAATTAGTTAAATTTTTATCAAACACTTTATAACCTATTTTTTGAAAATTAATAATATATTTAATTAAAGATATTCTTAATTATTTTTATTGTTTCATACACATCATCAAAGGAAATATCCATATGTGTGATTACTCTAATTTTATCATCTAAGGCTAACATTCTAATTTTATGTTTTAATAAAAGGTCAATAAAGGTTTTAGTTGTATATTTTGTATTTTGTAGCTTAAAATAAAGAATATTAGTTTTATAAAGTTCCTTATCAATTTTAATCCATGGGATGTTGTCTAACCCTTCTGCAAGTATTTTTATTTTTTCATGATCAAAAACAAGGTTCTTTATATTATTATCCAGTGCAAAAATACATGCAGCTGCAAGAATTCCTGATTGATGTAAAGAGCCACCTTGTTGAAATTTATAATACCAAGCTTTTTCAATGAAATTCTTGCTTCCAGCAAGAATAGCACCTATAGGAGCTCCTAGGCCTTTAGCAAAATCAATATAGACTGAATCAAAATATTGACAGTAATCTTTTACTGATATTCCAGTAACAGCACTAGCATTAAAAATTCTTGCTCCATCAAGATGGGTTAATATACCATGATCTTTGCAATAATAACTAATATCTTTTATTTGATGCATAGGCCATATAGTACCACCGCCAAAGTTAGTAGTTTGTTCAACTGAGACTAATCTTATCCTTGGTAAATTACGTCCTACTCCTCTTTTAACTATTGGTGAAATTTGCTCTTTAGTAAAAATACCTCTATCAACAGAGATAGTATATGAATTTGCATGAACTAGACCACCAATAGACCCTGACTGAACTTTTAAAGAGTGAGACGTTTCATCTAATACTATTATGTCTCCAGGTCTATCGCAATGTGTCCTGTAAGCTATGCTATTAGCCATAGTACCAGTAGGCAAAAATATTGCTGATTCTTTACCAAGTAATTGGCAAGTTTTTTCAATTAAATCATTTGTAGTGGGGTCTTCACATGCAGCTTCATTGCCAACTTTTGCTTTTATCATATAATTTAACATTTCTTTAGAAGGTGTCACATTTGTATCACTGAAGTAATCAATTTTTATTTTCATTTTTTTGCCTTTTTAATTTTTTGAATACAATTTTTGATAATTTGATATGCTTTTTCTATATCAGTTTTAGTAACACCCATGTGTAGAACCGCTCTAATTTGTCCTTCTAACCAAGGGAATAATAATAATCCATTTGTAGCACAACAGTCTAAAAAAAAATCATTCGTTACTTTCAGCTTATAAATATCAAAGGAAACCATATTAGTTTCAGTAGAGCCTAATAGTTTTATTTCTTTAATATTAGATAACATACTAGCAAATAATTCTGCATTGTCATGATCTAACATAATTTTAGAAATATGATTTTTTATTGCATATTGTGCAGCTTTAGCTTGAAATCCAATTTGGTGGAATCCACTTCCTAGCCAAGTTTGATATCTCTTTGCTTTTTCTATAATATCTTTTTTTCCTAAAAGCATTGAATCAAAAGGAGCTCCTAAACTTTTAGAAAAACAAAAGCTTATAGTATCATAATACTTTGCATATTCACTTAATGGAATTTGAGTTTTTACATGTGCATTAAAAATTCTTGCTCCATCAAGATGTAAATTAATCTTTTGATTTTTAAGATATTTATAAATCTCTTACTTTCTACAGCGACGGAGATAATGATGTCCTAAAAGCAGAATTTTCTAGTGGTGCAGTTACTAATAACACATTATTTCAAATTGAAGATGAAAGTGGTAATTGTGGCATAACAACAACTACTACACTTCTTACTACAACCACAACTACGACAACTACTACTACACTTAACCAAGCTCCTAATAGTGTGGAAGCAAACATAACTATTACAAGAGGAGGAGATAGAGTTAAAACACATTTTGTGGCACATGATCCTGAAGGAGATCCTATTACTTATATAGGATTTAATAATTCACATACTTGGATTAGCAATTTTAAGCAAAATGGTGAGGTAACTATCAAACCTAATCAAACAGTTCAACCAGGAATTTATACAATATCTGCTAGAGCGCAAGATTCTCATAATAATACAGCTACAAAAGAAAGTATTATAACAATAAATGTAACAGAAGTTTATAGCTTAAGTAATGCAACAGAAGTCTGTGGCTCTTATTCACCTGGTTTAAGTGGATTAGCTATGGCTATTATTCCAATGTTATTATTAGATTGTGAGATATAATTTATTAAAAATTATTATTAGGTAGTATACACTAGTTTTACATCTATAAATATAGGTAAAGTTATAGATTAATTGTTAGAATATAAACTAAATATGCACTTATCAAAGCAGGAGTAGATAGTGGAAGAATATACCATGATTATGCATCAAGTAGAAAAGATAACAGACCTGGATTGCAATCATGTATTAAAGCATTGCAACCTGGCAACATATTAGTTGTATGGAAGTTAGATCGCCTTGGTAGAGATATAAAAGACCTGATCAGCATGGTAGATATGCTAGGAAAAAAAGAAGTAGGATTTAAAGTTCTTCAAGGATTGGGAGCAGAAATAGATACAGGTAAAGCAAATGGGCGCTTTGTATTTAATAAATTTGCAGCGTTAGCAGAGTATGAGCGTGAATTAATAAAGGAGAGAACCAAAGCTGGATTAGATGCCGCGAGAGCAAGAGGGAGGAAAGGTGGTAGACCTAGAAAAATGGATAAAGCAGCATTAAAAATGGCAATTTCAGCTATGAAGGAGAAAGAAGCAAAACCAAAAGATATTGCTAAAAAGCTAAATATCACAACTACGACATTGTATGACTATGTAAATGGAGATGGAAGCCTAAAAGAAAAAGGAGAATATATTATGTTAAAAGAGTGAAATATGGCTATAGATAATAAATTAAATATATTATCGGAAGATAAGGTAAGAGAACTGTATGGGATACCAAAATTAGAAAGTGAAGATAGAGAAGATGTGAAGTATCTTAAAAGACTAAAAAGAAAAGCTGATAAGGTAAATTATATATTGCAATTAGGTTATTTTAGAGCCAATCGATATTTTTATACATTTAATATCAAAGATGTAGAAGATGATATAATTTATATAAATGAAAGATATTTTAGTGGAGCTACTGTACCTAAAAGAGGGGTTAGTAAGACTATGCAGCAAATTATATTAAAAAAGCAGTCTAAAAGAGTGGCTAAACGAGATATAAGTAAGGAATTTATATTTGAAGAGGTATTAAAATTTTGTGAATATAGGAAAGTATTACGTCCAGCATATTCAGTTGTGCAAGAAATAATATCTGAATCAATACAAAGAGAAGAGAAAAGGATTATTAGAAAACTAGACACTTTATTGAGTAAAAACAGTAAAGCATCGTTGGATGCAGTATTAGAGCAAGATGATTGGTAGAGGAGAAAGTAAGTTTTTTAAAAAGCTTCACACATATTTTAAATACGTCATCTAAAAGCAAAGCATCTATAGGATCATTATCAGCGTATCTAGTAAGTCAAGGAAGTGGGATAGGAAAGAAACAAATGGCAGAATCATCAGATATAAGTATTGATGATCTTAATGGAGTTGAAAGAAAATTTATAAGAATAAAAACATTAGATAAAGCATGTAATGAAATTATCAATGAAATCGCAAAATTAAGAATATTTAAAGATTATAATTTATCAGATTATGGGATACATGCTAGTTTAGATGGTCAAAAAATAGAAACTAGATATCAAACTATAATGGCAAGATATTCAAAAAAATATTTTGGAACTAAAAAAGGTGTAGTGTCATATAGCTTAATAGCAAATCACTTACCAGTTGTAACGAAAATTATAAGTGCAAACGAGCACGAGAGTCATTATGTATTAGACCTCGTATATAACAATAAAAGTGATTTAGATATAAAAGCTATATCAGGAGATATGCACAGTATAAACAGAGTTAACTTTTTCTTTTTAAGAATGTTTAACTATGATTTTATGCCAAGATTTACAAAATTTAATATACGAGCTGAAAATAATTTAGTAGGCTTCAAGAAATTAAGCAGTTATAGTAAATATTTAATAAAACCCATTAAGAAAATTAAAATAGATAACATAATAAAAGAGTGGGATAATGTTTTAAGGATATTGGCATCATTAGCATTGAAAGAAACAACACAAAGTGTGATAATAAGTAAATTATCGTCCTGCAGGAAAATCAATACCACACTAAAAGCTTTAATAGAGTTTAATAATATTATAATGAGTGTATATATGTTAAAGTATATAGATGATTCAAAAATAAGGCAGTCTGTGTATAGAGCATTAAATCGTGGTGAGTCTTTCCACCAAATAAGATCAGCAATATTAAAGATCAGTGGTCGTAAATCACAAGGGAAAAAGGATTTAGAGCTAGAAGTCAGCAATCAATGTAATAGATTATTAGCTTGCTGTATAATATACTACAATACAGCAATATTATCAGAATTATTAGAAATAGCAGAACAGTTAGGTAATAAAAAATTATGCAAGGGAATTAAGCGCTTATCTCCTGTTGCATGGCAGCATATAAATATGATAGGAAAATTTGAATTTTTTGTAAAAAAAGAATCCCTGAATATAGGGGAGATTGCGAACGATTTAATGGAGAATTCAGAAGATATTTTAGTGGCTGCATAAATGGTATTAAGGCGTATATAAGTGCATGACGAGAGGGTGTAATATACTTTGTGTAAGTTACCCCTAATAAAAATCGATACAAACAGTTAACAAGTAATATTTTGTGGTCGCTAGGGATAATCAAATTGCTCCACTACTGAATAATTATGCTCATGTCCATGCAGCTACACTTCATCTGCAAAATATTTATAACTAAGGGTAACGACACCAATAATACCTGTAGATGATATTAATTTAAGCGCTAATTTATTAGTGCATACTAAATACATAGAAATTTTTATACTATTTGTATAGTATGTAATTTGGGTATTTTAAGCAAAATTATAGATTATGGGTACCAATGTCATTCCAGATGAAATATTTCATTGGCATTATTTAATAAAAACCCTCTAATACTTTAATGATCACCAGCTGTGCATTCTTGACAATTATACTTAATAATAAACACTTAATCATTTTACCTCTTATATTAGGAATAGCATTCCCGCATTACAAACTAACTATAAATTAATCCAGTAATATTTATCAAATTGTTAATTTGTAAATCGAACCAGCTACAGCTGTAAGTTGGTTCATTTAACTTTAAGAGTAAGCCCTACAAAAACTATTAACCATCTTTATTTGCTCAATAGTTTTACAAGGTACTTCTAATAACTTTGGATTAGCAATAATAATTGTCAAACATTGCGCTCTTGATATTGCAACATTGAGTCTATTTTTACTAAAAAGAAATTCTATATTTTTTGGTAAGTATTCTGCACTAGATGTAACCATTGAAATTATTACTATTGGAGCTTCCTGTCCTTGAAAATTATCTACTGTCCCTATCCTTGCATTTTTAGGTAATATAGACCGCAAATAATTTACTTGTACATTATAAGGAGTAACTACTAAAATATCTTTTTCTGTAATTTGCCTTATCATTCCACTATCGTCAATTTCTTAATCTAGTAATTGATTATATATTTCATTTATTACATTACCCTCTTCTATACTTTTTTGAGAACAACCTTCATGCTCCACATCAATAAATTTAATTCCTTCATTAGGAAGGCCACAGTTTTTTAAATTAAGTATCCTATTAATTGTATCTTTATGAGCAATTAAACGACCGTCGTAAAATGTTTCAGAAATAAACTTACATATACTAGGTCTTAATCTTCTTGTCTCTGATAAAAATATTCCTCTCTCTATTGGTATTGTAGATTTATTACCAAGTAGATATTCTAATACAGATAATCCAGAATCTCCCGGATGCGTACCTTGTACAGGCTGTCCTAATTGCATTTGGTCACCTATTAATATAAGATTTTTTGTTGAAGTTGACATTGCAACAACATTAGCAAGTGCTACTTGTCCAGCTTCATCTATAAATAGATAATCTAATTGATCAACAAAATATTCATGTGCAAATAACCATGCTGTACCTGCTAATAAATTAGCTTTTAATGATATATTATTAGTTTTTATCTCATTTTTAATATAACTACCTTCAAAATATGTTTCTTTATTACTTGTGCTTGCTTTTTTTATACCTGAAAAAGAAAAATCTTTTTCCTTTGCCACACTCTCAATTCTACTTAATAAATTATGTATTGCTCTATGTGAATTAGAAGTAACCCCTACCCTCTTACCTTGTTTCATTAGCTCCACTATAATATGACTACTTATATATGTCTTTCCTGTACCAGGGGGACCTTGTATAAATAAGTAACTTCTATCCATATTGATTATTACTTGTATTACTTCATTCTGTAAGTTGTCTGAGATTATTATCGCATCACCTGGATTTTTACCTTTAATCTTTGGAATTGACCGTTTAAGTAAATCACTAATACAATTATTAACATCTTTACTCTGAATCATCTTATCTGCAAAACGATATACTGCAGATCTTAAAAGTTTACTATCAATTGGACCACCAGGACCAACTGATAACATTTGAGGCAATTTTTTTTTGCCATACCTCGTTTTATTTTTACATGTCTTTTGACTTCATCAATATCAATTACACTTCCAACCTGCTCCACCGTCTCTGTATTAAAAATACTACTACCTTTTTTAAGTTTAGTTTCCTGCTCTGGATATTCATATATATAAACAAGTGATCTTTTCTCCTGCTGTGGTTCACCAATCAACTTGAGTCCTCCTAAACATTCTACATCTTCTATGATTTCACTTTCATACTTATTTTGACGATCAAATATATTCCACCACTGAGGCTTAGCTTCCCTATTATGAAATTCTAATAAATACATCAGATTCTTTTCTTCATTCTCTAAGTATAGGTTTTCTAATTTATTTTTATACTCATCATATTGTTTTTCCCAATCTTTTTTTTCTTCTTTCACCTCTTCAGGATTTTCATTATCCCCTAATCCTTCAAACCAACTTGTATCTTCTGGTTTAAGAGTAATTAACCAATTTCTTAATAAATATGTTGATTTACAATCTATTTCATTATAGTCAGCTATTTCCTTTAGTAATTTCTCTTCTCCTGTTTCTCTCCATTTATTATATACAACTATACTATCTGCAGCTGTTGCAACAGTATTGGCTCGTTTATCCATATAAAATACCTCTAAATTCTTTATTGAATAACCAGTCTCTGAAGTGCGTATACTTTCTCTAACAACCATATATAAATCTATAAACTTCTTCTTTCTTAATAAGTTATCCAATTGATCTTCATATACCCCATATCTGCAAGATAATCTTTTTAAAGCTGTAGTTTCATAGTGGTTATAATGATAAATATAAGCATTTGGATATTTCTTTAAATGAGCTCTTACAAAATCCATAAAGCTGACAAATGCTTCCTTCTCTTCTTCATGATCATGAGCCCAATATGTTTTAAATATCCCTTTATTATTTTCTTTATAATAAACTCCAAATAAATATTCTAAACCATCAGGATAAAGTGGATCTCCTTCCATATCAAAAAATAAGTCACCTGGATTTATCTTTGATATGCGTTCAAAGCCTTTTCCTCTGGATTGTGAAATAATTTGGTATTTATCTTTTCCTGTTATTGCTTTATAATTCTGTAATATTGCTTGCTCCCTCAATCTTGAAAAAACTTCCTTGTTTATATTTGGAATTACTGTTTTTTCTTCTATTTCTGCTAACTCTTTTACAGTATTAATTCCAAATTTATTGAGCTTTTCTCTTTGTGAATTTGTAATATTTGCCACAAGACTTAAATGATCATCTTTTTTCCACTTTCCTGCACAATATTCTTTCCATTCACATAAGTCACAATGATTACAAGGTTCGGGATATAGATCTTGATTACTACTCCTTATAAATTTTAAAAATTCTTCTTTAGTAGAATTATAATAATAAATATAATCAGTAATTTTAAAACTATAACGTTGATTATCTCCTAAATAAAGATGCATTTCCTTTGGCATATTACCTTGAACATAGCTTAGAAGCTCTGAGTAAACACATAATTGTATTATATGCTTGACCTCTACTCTTTTTGATAGCTTAGTATCTAAAACTTCATAACTATAATTACCTAATTGTGAGATTTTATTACATCTTATTAAAAAATCCGCATCTCCCCTCCATAATTCATTATTTAATGCGGCTTGATAGATTATATCTACTCCTAATTTCATCGCATTATTAGTTTTAGCTATTCGTTCTTCAGGATTAAGATTTTTAGATATTTCTATTACCTCTTGACCATTTTCTTTTAGTTTTTTTAGATAATTCCCCTCATGCTCCAACCCTTTTTGTGCAAATAATATACTTGAATCACTATTATTGCCTAATGTTAATTCTCCTCTTATCTTTTTATTATTAAGTATTGTTGCATAATTACATGATAAAAAGATTATTAAATCTATTGGTGAACAAATATTTTTATTTTTGTGTTTCTGCACCTTTAATTAACATAAATAATTGCTTTAAACTTATATTTTTTTTGTATCATTTTATCACACAAATTTTATATTTTAATTATTAATTAATTTACAACCTATTCTTACCAAAATATAATCCAAAATATTTTCAGCAATTCCTTTGCCTGTAATTTTTTCTAACCCTTCAAACTGTGGAGAAGAATTTGCTTCACATACTAGATATTTTCCATTTTTTCCAAAAAGTAAATCTATGCCTGCTACATCAAGGTTCAATAATCTTGCTGTTTCAGTAGATATCCATTCAATCTCAGAAGTAAGCTTATAAGGTAAAGCCTCTGCTCCTTTGGAAAAATTTGCTTTGAATCCAGATTTTGATTTGCGTTGCATGCATCCAATCACTTTACCTCCGAGTACAAATACTCGTAAATCTTTTCCAAAACTAGTTTCAATAAATTCTTGTAAGATAATATTTGCATTTTCATTATTAGTGTAAATAAGCTCCATTATATCTAAAAATTTTTCTTCAGATTCACATAAATAAATACCTCTTCCTTGAGTGCCAGTAACATTTTTTATAATTAATGGTAGCCCTACTTCTCTTTTAACTACAGATGTATCTATAGGAAATTTCGCAAGCATAGTCTTGGGTGTTGGCAATCTACTCTGAGATAAAATTTGATGCATGAATAATTTATCTTTTACATAGTTAATAGAATTTGCTGAGTTGCATACATAAACGCCTAAATATTCTAATTGTCTAATCACTGATAATGCATAAAAACTTGTAGCAGATCCAATTCTTGGCAAAACAAAATCTGGCAAATTCGTAATTTTATCATCAATTAAGATACTATTTTTATCATCCTTAGTCACTACTAACTCAAATTGATCAGGTGTAATAACTTTAAGATTAATATTTTTTTGTTTAGAAGCTTCTAATAATCTTAATAAACTATAATCCGTAATATCTTTTTCTTTTTTATTATATATAATTATTCCTTGAATCATATGTAAATATCTCACCTCACGTAAAAAATTGAAAACAAATTAAAATATTAAACTATATAAAAATATACATAGAACAATAATCATATAAAGCTTATTAATGTTAATAAAAATTTTACACTAATTATTATCTTTAGTTATAGATTTTTTATTACTTAATAACATCAGAATATGTAATAATCTTTCTTATAGACACCGGAACATTAATTCTATTTTTTTGTAATTCCATCCATATTTCTGTTTTAATTTCACTTTGAGGGATGAAAAAGCCCTTCTTTACATCTTCTATCCAAAATAACAATAGAAATGTAATTATTCCATCATGTATATCTTGCAATATGCATAGCGGCGTAGGATCTTTTAAACAATATATACTTTTTTTTGCTGTATTTAATATAATATTCTTTACTTTATCAATATCTTCCTTATGTGAAACTTTTATTTGAACTTCTAACCTTAAATTTGTATCTCTATGAGTCCAGTTGATAATTTTATAATTAATAAATTCCTCATTAGGAACCATCATTTCTTTTCCACAAAACGTTTTTATTAAAATATATCGCCCTCCTATTTGACTTACAAACCCTATAGTTTTATCATTCAGTTCAATTAAATCGCCTATTTCAAATGATTTTTCAAATAATAGTATTATTCCTGTAATAAAATTAGCCGCAATTCTTTGCAAACCAAATCCTATCCCAATTCCAATAGTCCCACTAAAAACAGTTAATGCTGTTGTATCAACTCCTACAATTCCCAATGTTACTAAAAATACAATTGTTGATATAGTAACATATAAAGTTTTTACTAAAATTTCTCTATTACTAGGTTTAAGTCTTGAGATCTTTCTTATTTTCTGTTCACTATATTTCAATACCCATAAAGATGTTATTATTAAGATTACTAAGGCTATTATTGTTATAAGAATTGAGTATGCAGTAAATCTTAGCGAACCTACAGTAAATGATAACCCATCTGAATCTAAAAATTGCTTAATATAAACACCAAAATATATAAAAATTCCTAGAAAGAGTATAATTAATGAATAAAACATCATACTTTTTTTACTAACTAACTTTTTCATAAACTTTATATAAAAAATAATAATATTATGTTATTGTAAATATAGTATTTTAACACTAACAATTTTTAAAATAAATACTACAAAAACCAAGTCGAAAAATATTGTTTTGAATAGATTTCTCTACTCAAGTCTAGTTACCTATATTGAGTTCAGATTACAAATATTGACCTCACTTTTGAATGTGTATCATAAGTATACAAGAAATATTTTCTTGTATACTATCTATTATAGAGGTAGCTCCTCTATAGGAGATGGAAGGAGATATTCCGATTTTGAATGAAGACTTA
>NZ_NPHZ01000007.1:0-44254 GCF_009690945.1 Rickettsiales endosymbiont of Trichoplax sp. H2 | reverse complement strand
ATCTTTTTTAATTTGTCTTTCTACTTCTTCAGGATTTTTTGCATTTAGCGTACTTACTACATATTGATTGAGCAAAAAAACTGCTATTAATATTTTAATTGTTTTCATTTTTTTATTCACCTTAGTATTTTTATTTAATAATTTTCAATATTTTTTACATATATCTCTCATTTAGATCTAAATATTTATATTAGTTGTCCTCAAATATTTGTTTTTATTTTTTCTTCCATATTCCTCCCCTTATTTTTACTTTATACTATACACTAAGTTTGTTTGCAATAAACCCATATTTTAATATAGATATTTCTTATAAACTCCTAATTATGAAGCATGTTTGGCACTATAAAATCTTTTTGGTTTATTATTTTTTTTATAACGATTATTACCAAATAATTTTGATTTATTATTTCTTTCCTTAAATGAACCTTTAGTTGGATCAACAAATCTCTCTATGCTTTTCCATTTATTTATATCATTAGGTAAAAGTAAATTTAATGCAGATCCTCTAGAATCAGCTCTACCAGTTCTTCCTATACGATGTATATAATCTTCATGAGACATTGGTAAATCATAATTAATTACATGTTCAACATGAGGAATATCTAAACCTCTTGATGCAATATCTGTTGCTATCATTATACGAAAATTTTTAGCACGAAAATTTTTAATCACCTTTTCACGTTTTCTATGTATAACATCTCCATGAAGCGTAGAAACACTGTGATTATTTTGCAGTAACTTTTTACTTAGACTTTCTGCGCTAATTTTTGTATTAACAAATACAATTATTGAACCTTCTCTCATATCAAGTTCGTTTGAGAGGTCATTATATTTAGTTGAATTATTTGTATACTTAATATCTTGCTTAATCTTAGGAGTAACTACATTTGAAGAAGTGACTGTAATTTTTTGAGGATTTTGTAAGTACTTTTTAGATAGATTAAGAATTGCAGGTGAGAAAGTTGCAGAAAACATCAAGGTTTGTTTTTCTTTAGGCAAAAATCCAACAATTTGATCTAACTGTATACTAAAGCCCATATCTAGCATCCTATCCGATTCGTCAATTACTAAAGTATTTACCTTTTTCAGATCTAATTTTTTTCTATTTATAAGATCATTGATTCTTCCTGGTGTACCAACAATAATATTTGGATTTTTCTTAAGTTTATGCATTTGCTTAAAAATTGGAGCTCCTCCAACCAATAAAACAGAATTAATAGTTTTGATTTTAAGAGCTAAATCTTTGATTACAGCTTGAATCTGAGATGCTAATTCTCTTGTAGGAGCTAATATTAAAGCTTGCTCTTTATCATATCTTAAGATTTTTTCTAATACTGGAATTAAAAATGCAATGGTCTTACCTGTGCCTGTTTGCGCAGAACCTATTATATCTTTGCCTTCTAAAATCACAGGTATGGATTTAGATTGAATAGGTGTCATAATCTTTAGATTCATTTTTATAATAGATTCTTGAAGCAAAGTTGTAATATTAAGAGAACTAAATTTATTCATAATTTAAATAATTTCATATATAAAGTGTTAATGTCTTCTAGTTTATTTATAAATATATTGATTTAATGAGTAATAAAACAGAACTTTAGATACATAGCTCTTAATATATAAAGTTATAAAATAGATTATTAACTTGCACAGGTCACACACTATAGATAAAATAATAAATGTCAATTACTATATTTTTGACTTTGCCTTTTTAGAAATAATATGATCAATAGAAAATTTGCCTGGTCCAAATATTAATATATTTAACACTAATATACCACAGATAAAATATTTATCATGATACATATAGCTGAAATTTATAAATAATATTATTGAAATCATAACTATAGCTGATGCCCTGCTTACTAATCCAAGCAAAAGTAATAAAGGAAAAAATAATTCACTAAAAGTACCTATAATAGCTGTGATTTTATAATGAATAAAAGGCATATTATATTCATGCTGGAATAAATACTCAACGACATGCCAATGCCCTTTTAATCCACTTTTTAGCTTTAGCCAGCCTGATTTGAAAAATATTAAAAATACATATGCTCTGCATAATAATAAATAAATGGAAGTAATATAACTGTAATTATCTTTTAAAAATAAATAACTTTTTTTGATTATATTTTTTATACACATTATTTACCTCTTTTAAAAAGTTAATAAATTTAATTGTAAAATTTTTGATAAAATTTTTTGCACCTTAATATCATCTTCAAGGTCATAAATCTCTTGCATGTTAGAGAGTTTATTATATCTTTTGAAATCTAATAAAAAATTATACTCAAAATTATTTAAACACAAATATTTTACTACATTGTTAATTTTTAAAATTAATAAATTAGATCCTCTTTTAGGTACTTCAATGCTTTTATCTACATGCTTTTTAGAATTACAGAACTTAAAAATAAAATCTATAGGATATTTAGATTTTACCAGTTTAATATATTTTTTAAGTTTAAAATCATTAAAGTAATAGATATTATCTGAGTTAATATTTATTTTATAATCTGTATTAGCATTACGAACTAAATATAAATAGTAATCTAATTTAGCTACATGATATAAGTAAGGAAATGATTTTAACTCTACTTTTGAGTTTATAAACGAAGAAAATTTCTTCCCATAATTTTTTAAACTATTACTTTTATGATAATTACTTTTGACATATAATTTTGCTAAATAATCAAAACATTTCTCCCCAATTAATTTCTTTATTGTTGGGTAAGTAGTACTTAAAGAGTTAATTAAAATTCCATAGAAATTATCTTGGCATAAATTAATATACTCTTTTATATATATATCGTTCTGAGTAATTATGCTTAATAATTTTGAATTACCATGATGCAGTATACTTTTTTTGAATACTTGTTGTAATTTATGCATATTCTATACCGCTTAATTTTCGAGCTAGATCTACATAATTTTTTAAATGCAGTTTATCCATTTTCCCCCTAAAATAATTAATAAATCAGTATTATGAAAGATTTTTCTTAAAATACTCTAAATAATATCTTATTTTCCAAATATTATTATGTTATTAGTTAGCTTATTATAAATACTTTCTCGAATTAAAATTTTTTTCATATATCTTCTCATGCTGTTATATATTAATGATAACCTACTCAATTTTTAGTTGCAACTCTTTTAAAATTAAATAAATACCCATTACTAGCATTGGAATTGACAAAATTTGTCCTAGAGATAATAAATTGAAAATGTACCCAATATGCTGATCAGGCTCTCTAAAAATTTCAATAATAATTCTAAATAAAGAGTAAAAAGTTAAAAAAACTCCACTGAGAAAGCCTTCCATATTTTTACTTTTTTTTGAATCTAAAGTTTTATTATTAAGAAAATTTTGCCTTATTCTAAGTGCAATTAACATAATGCAAAATAACATTATTCCTTCAAAAGCTGCTTCGTATAATTGACTAGGATGCCTTGGCTGATAATCTGTATTTGGAAAAATTACTCCCCAGCTTACATTTGTTTTTTTTCCATATAACTCAGCATTAATAAAATTTGCTATACGTCCAAAGAATAAACCTATAGGCACTACACATGCTATTAAATCCATTGTAAATATAAATTTTCCATTTTTTAAACTAAACAACCATATTGCTGCCATTAACCCAAGCAGTCCTCCATGAAAAGACATGCCACCATGCCAAATCTTAAATATCTCCCAAAAATCATCCAAAATTACATTCGGGCAATAAAATAAGATATAGCCTAATCTTCCGCCTATTATTATGCCAATAATAATATATGTAAGTAAATTTTCATAGGCACTTGAAATAAGGTTAGCAACAGTATACTTTTTCTCAATTTTTTTCAAAATATATACACCAAGCAAAACACCTATAACATAGGATATTCCATACCACCTAATTGATATATATCCTAATTCTATTGCTATTGGATTAATATTAGGAAAAAGCATTGCAAACATTAATTCTTACATGATATTTGTATTATTTAATACATATAAATATTTAAAAAAATGAAAAAAGACAACAAAATATTAGATGATCTAGCAAAGCTAGCAGGCTCAACTTTCACAGGAGCCGTAAATGTTAAGAATGAAATATCAGACTATATAACTACTCAAATTGAAATTTTTATAAAAAAAATGAACTTTGTAACAAAGGAGGAATTTGAAGTTGTGAAAAAAATAGCTCAGGATAATAGATTAATGATTGAAAAATTACAAAAAAAGAAGACAGTAAAAAGAAAAAAAATCACTAAATCTGAAAAAAAATAAAATGTTTTTTAAAGTAACTAATGTTACCTTAAATTTATAACTATTTTGTATTTAGTATTATGCCTAAAGTTGAAGAAATATATGCTCAATTAGAACAAGAAAGTATAAAATTAGATCAGTCCATTGAAATTATCCCTATATCTTTAGGTGAAGATTATCATAAATATATAAATGAGTATATTGAAGAGCTTGAAAAATCAAAAGCTGGAAAAGATGCAGATCCACGTGCACAATGGTCAATATATGAATATGTTCAAACAAGGAGAGAAGAAGATGGTATTCCAGAACCGGAAAATTTAAATTTATTAATAGATTATATTACTGAACATAGAAAAATTAAAAATGGAGAACCAGGAGACCAAAAAGCTGCGGGAAGTTTAAATGAATATTTGCAACAAAGATTTACAGAAGAGAATCCTAAATATAAAAGTAAGGTTATAGTAGCAGAAATTAGCGGAGATTATGGAATAGTTGAACAATATATTGATAGTTATGATAGCGATAGAAATTTTGTAGATGAATATTATGAACAAGATCCTTTAAAATTAAGTGAAGTTGATTTATCTGGGTGTGTCTTTTCAAATGTGAGATTTTATAAATCATTAAATGGAGCAATATTTAGAGATTGTATTTTTGATGAAAATGTTATTTTTGATTCATGTGATTTATCACATGTTGATTTTAGAGGTTCTAAATTAAATTGTGATTTTCGTAACTACTTATTAGCAGATGGTGAATTACCTGATGGAGATGATGAAAGATTACTTGACTCTCTTAAACTTGATTACGCAAATGCTGAAAGAATGCAAATGCAGAAATTATTTAGAATTGAAGCAGATGATAAAAGTCCTTTGCCAGCTAACAAAAGAACTGAATATGATTATGAACCTGAAGAAAGGTTTAGACGAGAAAATGATGCAAGAAGACGTTATGAATCTGAATGTGAGGATGAGATTAATCGTTTTAAAAAAGAAAAGCTTTCCATACAGAGTTATAAAGATTGGGCTTTAAGCTTTGTGAGTGAGACAGATAAACAAAGGCAACTAAATCAGGAAATTGCTGAAGGAGTTGAAGAAATTAAAGCTAAATATAAGAAAAGACTTGAAAATGAGTTATTTATAATAGCTAATGAGTATATAATAGAGCTAAAGACAGCATATTATGACCCAACATACCTGCCAAAAAATCCTGAACGAGCTAACTCTGTTAAGGTAAGACTTGAAGCTACACAACAAGATTTAGAAGATTATATAGAATATATTAATTCTTTGCCTGAAAAAGCAGCTAAAAAATCATTTAACGATTTTTTGTCTGAAAAAACAACAAATCAAGCAATATTAAGCCAAGCTCAAGATTTAAATCCAGGCAAAGATATAATACCTGTTGCAGATTTCTTCTATAAAGAAAGTAAATATCAAAGAATTAGTGGTTTAGATTTATCTAATTTGGATTTAAGTGGAGTTAATTTTGCTTGTGTAGTATTCCAAGATTGTAATTTTGAAAATACAAATTTAACTGGAACTTGCTTTGAGACTGCGTCACTTCAAGGTACAAGCTCTTTTAAAAATAGTACATTAACAGATGCTAATTTAATTGCTATTAAAGGAGAGAATGTAGATTTTTCTCAAGCAATTATGCCAAGAGTTAGAATGATGTATAGTCGATTTACTAACTCAAATTTTGAAGGAGCACTGCTTTATTCTGCAGACTTGACTGGATCAAGTATTGAGAACTCAAGTTTAAAATCAGCTATTGCAGATAGATCTAATTTAAACAAAGTAAATTTAAGAGATGTTGATGCTAGATACGTTAAAATGAGAAAAGCGCATCTTCGGGAAGCTGTGTTAGAAGGTGATTTTTCTCATGCAGATTTTTCTCAAGCACAAATGGAACAAATTGATGCAAGTAAAGCAAAGCTTGAAGAAGCAGTTCTTGAAGAAGCTAATTTAAGGTATGCTGACTTAAGAGGAGCATTATTAAACAAAATTAAAGCCAAAGGAGTGAATTTATCTGATGCAGATTTAGAGTCAGCAAAATTAGAATTAGCTAAATTATCTAACGCAATAATGGATGGGGCTAATGCTAGGTATGCAGATTTTAAAGACGCGACATTGCAGGATGTTCACGCTCATCAAGCTGATTTTTCTCATGCTGTGATGGAAAGAATAAGAGGAGAAAGATTAGATGTATCAGGAGCCATATTAAATGAAATTAATTTAAAAAATGCTAATCTTACAGAAGCTGTTTTAGAAAATATAGAGGCATACAAGGCAGATTTTAGAGAAGCAACTTTGAAAAAAGTAAATGCTAAATTTGCTGAAATGGTTGCATGTGATTTCAGTGATGCCATTGCTAGAAATATGGATATTTCAGGTGCGAAACTTCCAATGTCACATATGGAAAGGACAGACCTTACAGGTGTCATATTTGATCCAGATACTTTATTATTAGATGTAAATTTTAGAGATGCAATAGGAGCTGATGCTCTAAAAGAGCTACAAGAAAATCAACATTTGGTTAAAACTCAACTATTTGGCAGAAGCGAATATGGATATTGTAAAAGTAATGATGATGGTACAAATGATAGATTTAAGTGTCAAAGAATTGGTGCAGCAATATTATCTTCTGTAATTGGTGCTGGGGCTGGTTATACCTTGTCAGGTCCATTTACTGGCATAGCTGGTTCTGTAGCAGCAGGAATAATAAGTGATCAAGCATTACATGCTGTTAAAAATGGGTATTTTAGAGAGCAAGGTTATATTAGTAATCAATTAGGTGATAAGCTTGCTGAATTAGGTGCTGTAGCAATATCTGCTGGAGCTGGAAGCTTAGATGCTGGAGTCAATACTATTCCAGTTGCAGCAACTTTATGTGCAGCAACTGGTTTGATATCTCCATCTAGTATAGGAGCAACAGTTGGAGGAGCACTTAGCACATATGCAGGTATAAATATTTTAAAAAGTGGCTTTACAGAACAAAGTTATACGAAAAAAATAATAGGAGCAACTTTAACAGGATTAGGCGTTATAGCAACATCAGTTGGGCTAAGTTCTCTTGCAAATGGGTTCAATACATTTGCAGGAACTGTACTTTGTGGAGCAGCAGCTGGAGGTATACATGGAGGAATTTTTGCATACAAACAACTCAGAGATTATGATGAAAAAAAACACACAGGAATGAGACCAGAAGAGGTTTATGCTTTAAGTGTGCATAAGGCTGAGGAGAGTTTCAAAAAAATATGGCCTACCAAAAATAAACTTATTTGTGGAATTGTTTTTGCTGCCCTTGCTGTAGGTGTAATATTAGCTTTGAATCCACTTTCAATAACTATCGGCTATTCATTAGCTGTAAATGCAGTTATATTAGCCAATACAGCATTTGCAGCAGGAACATTAGGTTTTACTTGTGGATATATATTTGATGAAAAATTATCATTTTGGAATAAGATTAATTTAGATGGTATTAAGGGATATTTCCATGAACAAAGTCATGATAAACAATTTTCAGAAAGAGATATTTCAAAGCAATCTGATGATTTAGGGTTATTTTCAGGATACATTATTGAACCAAAAAAGCAATTTCAACAAGATCATTCTATACAAACAAGTAGTAGTGGATATTTCGATTTGGGGTTAAATTCTTCAGCTATTCATATTAAACAACAAGTTGAATTGAAAAAAGATTCTGTTGATAAATTTGTTGAAGCTCAAACAAAAGGATGTATGGTTGAAAGAACTTCTGTTGTTGAAAGAAGACCTAGCTTAATTGAAAAAATAACAGCGCCAAAGACTCCTAATACACATGCTGTTAACAAGGGGCCTGCAAGAGTATTATAGAAATTTAATTTTTAGGTATTGTTATTCATCAACCTTTTTAAGAATGGTATTGTTATTAAGAAAACAAATGTTAAAGCAAAATACAATAAGCTAATATTGAAAAAACCTTCTTGATATATTAATAGTGAATCTTTTGCATTTTTTATATTTTTTGGAATAGACATTAATTTAGCAATTTCTCCACCTATTATACTAGAATAAGCTATGCTAAGTAGCATAATTCCCATCATAAATCCTTGGATTTTTTTTGGCGATAATGCGTTATATAAAGAGAAAAGTAAGGGTGCAACATAAAGCTCTGTTAATGACATCATTGCTATAGATAAAAATAAGTATATTACGTTACTCTGATAAAATGCATTATGATTCCTACATCCAATATACAATAATAAAAAGCAAATTAGCATAAACACTAATCCCATAAAAAATCTAAGCAAAGGTTGCTCTTTCTTAGCAAAATAATTGGCAATAAATGGCCCAAATATCATGACATAAGCTGGATTTAATGATTGCAGTGCTGCAGCAGGAATTTCAAATCCAAATATAGTTTTATTCACATTTCTTTCTGTAAATAAATTTATCAATGATCCTAAATGCATTTCTGTTGCATAAATTAACATAAAGAAAATTGTTAATATCAACAGTACAAGTAAGTTTTGACGTTCAAGTCTATTGCTTTTGTATAATAAATTTCCCAAGACTAATACAATAAATAAACCAAAAATATCAAGTAAATATATAAATTGCTCATTATAGTATAGCATTACAGCAAATAAAGCAGATATAGCAATGCTACCAAAAAATATAACTTTTTCTAAACTAATACCTAATATGTTTTTCACTCTAGAAAAATCTGGAATATTGCCTATATTTTTAAATAGATACTGATATTTTAAAAAAACAATTGTGCCAAACAACATAAAAATTCCTGCAAGTCCAAATCCATAATCCCAACCAATATAATGTGCAACATAGCTACATCCTATCATAGCAATAAAACCACCAACATTGACTGCAATATATAATAAAGTGAATCCACGTTCTTTCTCTGGATCATCCTTTTTGTAACAACCTCCAAGAAGGTTTATAAGATTACCTCTAAATAAACCTGAGCCAGTAGCAATTAAACCCAGTCCAAAGTACACTATACTTGTATTCAAGTTAATAAAAGTCATTATAAAATGCCCTAAACACATTATAATTGATCCAATAATTATAGGAATTTTATACCCTAATAATCTGTCAGCAATAATTCCAGCAAATACTGGCACAAGATATGCAAATGCAGAGAATAAAGAGTAAACTCCATAAGCCTTTGGATCAGAGAAACCTAATTGAGATACTAAATATAAAATGAGCAAAGCTCTCATCCCGTATATGCTGAATGATTCCCACATCTGAACAAAAAATATTACAAGTAGAAATTTTTGTTCTTTAAGTATATATATCTTTTTATTCACACTATCAGAAATATAAAGTATCTAAACAAGCTATCTTAAGATTTATCACTGAGTCAACAATAAAGGTAATATATATTTTGGTTAGTATTAAAATTAAATATACAAGTGTTTTAAATCATTAAGTATATTTCTTGAGATTGGTAAAGCTGTTTTTGATCCCCAACCACCATTTTCAATAACAGTAGATATAGCAAATTTAGGAGAATTAAATGGTGCATACCCTACAAATATACTATGATCTTTATACATATCACTTAAAATATCATGAGTTGTTGACACTACTTGAGATGTGCCAGTTTTACCAGCAATTTTAAATTCTTCATCGTCAATCCTTTGTCTGTAACCAGTACCTTGTGTATTATAAAACACTCCTAACATAGATTTTCTCAACATATTCAAATGCGTTTGATTAATCTTTAATTTTTTACTTTGCATACTATTATTATCATTCTCTATCGTTTGATCAAACACCTCACCTGTAGCAACTCTAGACACCATTTGAAGTAACTGTATAGGCGTTGTTTCTACATATCCTTGTCCTATAGATGAATTAATTGTGTCACCTAAATACCAACTCTTCTTATATTTTGATTTCTTCCACTCAATGTTAGGAATAGTACCTCCAATTTCAAATGGAAGTTTAATATTAGTTTTATCTCCTAATCCGAGCTCTTTTGCAATTTTACTAATATTATTTATACCTACTCTTAATGATTGGTGAAAAAAATACACATTACATGATTTTGCAAAAGCTTGTTTTAAATTAACATTTCCATGGCCATACTTATTCCAGCATTTATATACTCTACCACCTAATTTATAATGACCGGGACAATAAACTGTCTCATTTGGATTAATTCCACTTTTTAAGATTGATAAGAACATTATTATTTTGAAAATAGATCCAGGATGGTATTGACTAGATATACACTTGTTAATTAGTGGGTTATATTTATTATTAACTATTTCTTTCCATTTCTTACTTGATACGCCATCAATAAAAATACTAGGGTCAATTGTTGGCATAGATACCATTCCAATTATTTTTTTCTTTACTAAATCTGATATTATTATTGCTCCATTGTATTCACCAATGTGATTGGATATAATATTCTGTACATTTTTATCAATTGATAACGAAATAGTTGAACCTTTTACAGGGGGTATAACATCAACTTGTTTTGTAAAATTACCTTTCGCATCAACTTCAATTTTTTTTATACCAGGTTTTCCTTGTAAAATTTTATTATACTCTTTTTCAATACCATCCTTTCCAGTTAAAAATTTATAATTTTTCGGTAAATTTTCTAAATCAATTTCTTTTAATGTTGCATTTCCAATATAACCAATAACATGGAAAGTTTTTTCTCTTAATTTATAATTACGAATATATTCTTCAATTATTTCTACCTCTTGTAAATTAAGATTAGAATCCACTAAAATAGCATTTTGCAAAGAAATATTTTCAATTAATTTGATAGGTTGGCTAATTGGAATATTTTTTGATTTTTCAACTATTCTCTGTAAAGATATTTTTTGACTGATCAAAATATTATTAATTTTATCTACTATATGTTTTAGGCGACTCTTAAACTCTATTTTTATTATGAGAGAATAAATCTTAATATTGTTTGCTAATACATCACCATTTATATCAAGTATATCACCTCGTAGAGGTGGTGTTGGTAATATCCTAAGTCTATTTTTATTAGATAAAGTTTGGTAAACATTAGAGTTTAAAATTTGCAAATAATAAAATCTGCCTATTAAACAACTTATCAAAGCTCCTTTAACAGAGCCTAAAATTAAAGCTCGTCTTGTTAAGGTTTTGTATTTGCTTTTTTCATCACGCATTAATCTTATTATTATGGATGAATTTATTAGTTAAATAATATATAAATGGAAAAAATGCTATTGTCACAAAAGCTTTTTTAAAAAATATATCAAAAGAAAATATATCACAATTTTTAAAAAAACTTAGCAAAATATATTTGATAGGCAACAATATAATATTTAATATGGTAAAACTAAGCCAATCAAATAAAATATTGCTGGAATACTTTTTTCTAAGTGTATCTATATAGAAAACATATATAGAATTTTGTATAATGCTAATTCCTATATAATTTAGTCTTAATAAATCATCTAATAGAGACAAAAAAAATATATTCACATATATTAATAAATCACTTCTCTGTAAATATATAACATATATTAATAATGATAAAATTTCTGGAATATATTGATATTTAATATTAATTTGAAGAGGGGTATATTTTATTAAGATAACTAATATTAGAAAGATATTTACTTTTAATTTTGAAATAAATTTCATATAAATATTTTATAAATAAACTTGTTAAAATGACATTAAACTATATATATAATTATAAGAATATAATATACAAAAGCTATAATGAAAGCAAAAGTTACTGAAGAATTAGATTTATATCCTGTGTTACCTCTTAGAGATGTTGTGATATTTCCAAAAATGATAGTACCTTTGTTTGTAGGCAGAGATAAATCTATCAAAGCTTTACAAAACATAGGAAAAAATAACAAAATTTTTTTAGTTTCTCAAAAAGATGGGGCAAATGATATTCCAAAATCAAGTGATCTACACAAAATTGGTGTTGTTTCAAAAATTTTACAAGTAATTAAATTACAAGATTCCTCTGTAAAAATTTTAATAGAAGGGCTAGAAAAAGCTAAGGCAACAAAATACATAAATAAAGGCAATTATATAAAAGCACATGTTGAAGTAACAAAAGACATCTGCTCCAACGATGAAGAAACTTTAGTACTAAGGAATGCTGTTACTAATTTATTTGAAGAATATCTCAATTATGGCAAAAAAGCTTCTCAAGAAGCTTTTCTTAATATTACTAAAATTAAAGATTTAGTTAGTTTCTGTAATGCATTATGCTCTCAGATACATTTAACTCTAGCAAAAAAACAACAAATACTTGAATTAAATGATGTAAATAAAAAGCTAGAAAATCTAATGATTTATATAAATGCTGAAATTGAGTTATTAAAAGCTGAAAGCAAGATAAAAAATAGAGTAAAGACACAAATTGAAAAAAATCAAAAAGATTATTATTTACAAGAACAACTAAAAGCTATCCATAAAGAATTAGGAGAAGAGGATATAAAAGAAGAGTTTAATGAATTAGGTAAGAAAATAGAGAAACTTAAGCTTCCAAAAGAGGCAAAAGAGAAAGCTAATTCAGAACTAAAAAAACTCAAGATGATGAACCCTATGTCATCTGAAGCAACAGTTATTAGAAATTATCTAGATTGGATAATATCTTTACCTTGGAATAAATTAACTGTGAACAATAAAAATCTTAAAAAAGCTCAAGATGCATTAGACAAAGAGCATTATGCCTTAGGTAAGGTAAAAGAAAGAATTATTGAATACCTTGCTGTCAACCTTAAGTCAAAAAAGCTTGGAGGTAGCATTATATGTTTGGTTGGGCCTCCTGGAGTTGGTAAAACTTCCCTTGCAAAATCAATAGCAACAGCTACGCATAGAAATTTTGCAAAAATAACATTAGGTGGACTTAGAGATGAAGCTGAAATAAAAGGCCATAGAAGGACATATGTTGGTGCAATGCCAGGAAAGATAGTTCAAGCATTAAAAAAAGCTAAAAGCTCCAATCCCTTAATTTTACTTGATGAAATTGATAAATTAGGAACCGATTATAGAGGAGATCCAAGCTCTGCTTTACTTGAAGTATTAGATAATTCTCAAAATAAACATTTTAATGATAATTACTTAGAAGTTGATTGCGATTTATCAAAAGTTATGTTTGTAGCAACAGCAAACAGCTTTAATATTCCTATTCCATTATTAGATAGGTTAGAAATCATTAGATTATCAGGTTATACTGAAAAAGATAAATTAGAAATTGCTTTAAAACACTTGATTCCTAAAATTAGAGACTCTCATTGTGTGAGTGAAAAAGAATTAAAAATCAGTAATTCTGTAATTATTGATATAATTAGACATTATACTAGAGAAGCAGGTGTGAGAAATTTAAATAGAGAAATCGAAAAAATATTTAGAAAATCTGTTAAAAAGATATTACTAGAACAGCAAAAAAGCTTTGAAATTACAAGCAATGATCTTCCTGAATTTTTAGGGCCTCATAAATTCAACTATGAAGGAATTGAAAAAAATAATAGAATCGGAGTTACTAATGGTTTAGCATATACAGAGGCTGGGGGAGATTTATTAGCTATAGAAGCAGTGAAATATAGAGGAAAAGGTAATATTAAAATCACCGGAAAACTTGGTGATGTAATGAAAGAATCTGTTCAAGCAGCTCATAGTTACATTCACTCAAGAGCTAAAAATTATGGAATTAAAGAGGAGTTATTTCAAAAATATGATATTCATGTACATGTGCCTGAAGGTGCAACACCAAAAGATGGGCCTTCTGCTGGTATAACTATATCTACCTCAATAGTATCTATACTTACAGATATACCTGTTAGAAATGATGTTGCTATGACTGGAGAAATTACATTAAGAGGGAATGTTTTGCCAATTGGAGGGTTAAAAGAAAAGTTATTAGCAGCTTTAAGAGCTGGAATAAAAATAGCTATAGTCCCTAAGGAAAATAAAAAAGATATGGATGAAATTCCAAATGAAGTAAAAGACAATATAAAAATTATATTTGTAGAAACTTTTGACGAAGTGATTGAAAATGCATTAGGTAAAAATCTACAAATTATACCAGATAAAATCTACGATAGTAATATAGATAACGAACAAGATAAAATACTTCAAAAACACTAATTGCATAATATGAATGAGGAAATAATAAACGCTATAGTAAATAAATTAAGTGAACTAAAAGCTGAAGATATTAAAGTAGCTAAACTCTCTAATAACATTTTTAGTACTGCAATATTAGCTACAGGAAACTCCTCAAGGCATGTTTTAAGTTTAACAGATAATATTTGTGATTTTTTAAAGCAAAAATATAAAATATATACTAAAAGTGAAGGAAATAATTCTTGTGAATGGGTAATAATAGATGCTAATAACTTAATTATTAACATCTTTCAAAAGCACTCAAGGGAGAAATATAATCTTGAAGAAATTTGGAAGTTATCGTCAAATTAACCATAGCATAGACATAATTCAATGTTGCAAACTGAAAAATTCGAAACAAAACTTAAAATTAGGAATATTGGTAATTTATAAAAATTATTTTTTCTTTTTGAACGGCTTAGAATTAGTTTGCAACAAAGCTAATCAATTTAACTCAAAGCTCTAATAATAAATTATATCAAATAAAGTTATTTTTTATTCTGGTTTTTTATAATTTTGCTAAGTTGCTCTAGTTCAAAATATCCTTCTTTAATTATTGTATTATTTTCATTAAGTATGCAGTAAAAGGGAACTGCATTATCATAATTTATGTTTGTTTTTATAAGGAACTTCTCAATTTCAGCAAATTTATCAAAGTAAAAAATTTTAGATTTATCCTTAATTTTAGTGTTAGAAAATTTTAATAATTTTTTATTATCATCATCTAATGAAATAATATAAAAATTATATTTTTGTGATAAATTACGATCAAGTTGCATTTTATGTAACTTATCTAAAGTTTCATTACATTCATAACACCATGAAGTAAAAAAATAAATAAATTTATATTTCTTTTTATCTTTGTAAATTACATTTGCTATTTTTTCTGATGTTGTGGGTATTAAATCAAGACAATAAGCTTGCATTATAATTTTAGGTGAAAAAATAATTAAACCAAATATTAAAAATAAAATAAATTTATTCATTTTTATCATGAGTATATAAAGAAATGCCTTTTACTAAATCTATTGCTCTGAGTAGTACATAGTCATTTTGATAATTCTTCAAATTTTTATGATTATTATTTTTAATAATAGCATTATTTGTGTCATTATTTAACTCTGTATTAACAAGAGGAGATATTATTTCTATATTTGGTATTATGCATTCTTCTTGTATAGATTTACCTAAAGGAGTATAAAACTTAGCTGTTGTAAGCTTTATAGCCGAACCATTACTAAAGGGGATTAAGTTTTGCACAAGTCCTTTACAAAAAGATTTTTCTCCCATTACCAGGGCTCTCTTGTTATCTTGCAATGCTCCAGCTACTATTTCTGATGAAGAAGCAGAGCCATTATTGATTAATATTACTATAGGCAGTCCTTTTATTATATCAGCACCAGTTGCATCATATGATATTTCTTCATTATTATGTCTAGTTTTAATTGATACAATAATTCCATCATTCAAAAAAAGTCTTGAAACTTCAACCGCTTGATCTAAAATTCCTCCGGGATTATCTCTTAAATCTAATATTAATCCTTTAATACTATTATGATTATTGATTATTTTTAATAATTCATTTTTTAAAATTAAGCTGGTTTTTTCACTAAAATTTCCTATTTTTGCATAAATTACTTTATCTTGATTATAATAAAGAACTTTAGTTGGAATGAGCTTAATTACGTCTCTTGTTATTACTACTTCTTTTATTTCTCCTGAATCTCTATAAATTTTAAGCTTCACTGTGCTGCCTGGTTCTCCCTTTAATTTGTCAGATGCTTGGACAATGCTCATACTACCAATAGCTTCATCATTAATCATAACAATAATATCACCAGGTTTGATTCCAGCTCTGTAAGCAGGAAGATTTTTATAAGAAGAGACTACTTTTAAAAAACCTTGTTCCATATTTATTTCAACACCAATTCCTCCAAATTCACCTTTTGCACTAGATTTCATGTCGTCATACTCTTCTTTAGTTAAAAAAGTTGAGTATGGATCTAGTGAATCAAGCATGCCATTAATTGCACTTTGCATAAGCTGTTTATTATCTACTTTATTAATATATTGATTGTGGATAATATCTATTACTTCTTCAAAATCTTTCATATCTTTGTATTTTTCATTGGCAAATCCTAAATTGCTATAGGTAATTAAAATGTAGAGTATTGCCAAAACAGATATTAAATTTTTATGGCTTTTGGTGTTCACAAATAATAAAAATATATTTACTTTAATGAACATAAATATATCATAAAATCAAAAAAATACTTATACTTTTTTATGAAAATTTATTGCGATGGTTCTTGTTTAGGAAATCCTGGTTTAGGAGGTTGGGCAGCTATATTTATCAAAGAAGATAAAATTATCAAAAAAATTTATGGTTGTGATAAGCATACCACCAATAATAAAATGGAGCTGACAGCTGCTATTAAATCTTTAGAAAATTTAGAAATTATGGATAACATGATTGAAATATATACTGATAGTAACTATCTAAAATGTGGAATAACTGAATGGATTAAAAATTGGAAAATCAATAATTGGAAAAATGGAAAAATAAAAAATATAGAATATTGGAAAGACCTAGATAAATTAAATTCAGTTTATAATACAAAATGGTTCTGGGTTAAAGCTCATAATGGCAATAAATTTAATGAAATTGTAGATAAACTTGCAAGAAATGCTGCAGTTAATCAAATTGAATTAAATTAATTATATGTTAAAAAATAAAAAACATTATCTTAGTAATGATAATTATTGGCTATATGGCAAGCATCCAGTAATTTCAGCTATAAAAAATCCTGCAAGAAAAATTTTAAAATTATGTGTAACTAAAAATACTATTGATTTTGTTAAAAAAAACATAGGAACTTATATTGAGGACAAAAACATAAAAATAGAAATTTTAACTAATATTGAGATCAGTAGTAAGATTGGAATTAATGAATCAATTCATCAAGGCATTGCAATAATGGTGAAGTTATTAAAGTCACCTAGTATAGATAATTTAATTAATAATATTAAAAGCAAAAGTATTATAATGTGCTTGGATCAAATTAACGATCCACAAAATATTGGAGCAATTATTAGATCTTCTCTTGCATTTGCTGCTGATGCAGTAATAACTACTAAAGATAATGCTCCTTCAGAAAGTGCATCACTTGTAAAAGCTAGTGCTGGTGCATTTGAGTTAATACCATATATTCAAGTTGTTAATATGGCTAGAACGTTAAAATTTTTAAAGAATCAGGGATTTTGGGTTGTATCTATTACACAAAATGGTGATAATAATATTGGTTCTGTTGCTAAATTTAATAAAATTGCGTTAGTTTTAGGCTCAGAAGGTAAGGGAATCAGAGATATCAATTTAAAGCAAAGTGATGTAAAAGTTAAAATTGATATGTCAAATAAGTTAGAAAGCTTAAATGTTTCAAATGCTGCAGCTATTATTCTACATCAATTATATATAAATTTTAATTGATTCATTTTATCGCGAATCTTGAATAAAGACTTATTATTCAAAAATGTATAACTCTGTCAGCAACAGTTATAATATTAAACTTTAATGGCAGTGGATTTACCAAAAGAATTTTATAAATTAATGATGTTAGGAATAATAATTCTTTCAGTTTTTTGTGATTCTAATTTTTGAGTTTTGAATGTACATCCTATAATAATTTCTCCACTAAAATTTTGATTTTTGAAGTTTGTGTCTATATTTATAAGTTTTGCTTCTTCAATAATTGCTTCCCTTTAAATATTTATTATTATACTTTTCAACTCATATTATGTAACTTTTTATTTTACACCATTACCTTTTTAATAAAGTATTAAAGCTAGATTTGAATTTATTATTGATATATATTAAACTTTAAAATGTTATAATATTAATATAGTGGGAGTAGTATGGTAGACTTGACAATAAAAATAAAAAATTTTCCAAAGTTACATGTAGCATATATAACTCATATAGGACGTTATAAGGATTGTTATGGCGCATGGGAACGTCTTTTATCGTGGGCAAAAAATAGTAATATTAACATTGATAATATAATAAGCGTAGGTGTTTGTTATGATAATCCTGAAGTAGTTCAAGACTGTAGATATGATGCATGTATACAAGTAGAAAAGGGAGTAATAACTATAGATGATATTAAAACTAAAGTGCTAGAATCTAGAAAATGCATTTCAACTATACACAAAGGTAGTTATGATATAATGATTAATACATATAAAAAAATATATACTGATAAAATTAATGAGAGGTATGGAGTAGACCTTTTAGCACCATGCTTTGAAATATACAAAAATAATCCTCATAACACTCCACCAAATGAGTTGTTAACTGAAATTTTTGTTCCACTAAGAGAACAAAATAACATATAGAGCTATGTTACAAATTGCTATTAAGCGGTGCAAGAAGTAAGAAATTATTTTATATGACTCTACTGATTGTATCATTTATTTCAATCTTATCTTTTCAGTTTGCAATACTATCCTATAAAAAATATTTTCTTTTTATAGTAGCACTAACATTGTTTTTGACATTTTATATATTATTTTATAAAAGTAGTTTCTAAAATAGAACAAACATATTATTAGGCCACAATTAACAAAATAAGAGTAGTAATTATGAACAAAAGTGAATTTATAGAAATATTATCAAAAGAAATCAATACAAGTAAAGCAGAAGCTGGAAGGCATTTAGATAAAGTGTTTAAATGTATAGCTACATCTTTAAAAGATAAAGACGAACTAAGATTTATAGGGTTTGGGACTTTTAAAGCTAAACAAACAGAAGAAAAGGAAGTAAAAACCCCAAGAGGAACTATAGCAAAAGTTCCAGCACAAAGAAGGGTTAGTTTTTCTGTAGGTAGTGAATTTAAAGCTGTTGTAAATAATAATAAATAGAAAAAATATATGTTAGCAGCAGTTGTATATGGAGCAATAATAGCTATAATATGCTTTGCTTTTGGTTATTATGTTGGAAAAAGCAAGTGATTATTAGGCCATTCAATGGATAAGACTTTTATTAAAACAATTTTTTAAATCTTCTTTGATAACGTATGACAATACAAAAACTTATTATAGCCCTTGGGATAGCATTCATAATTATTGGAATATTATTCCCATATATATCTAAAATAGGACTTTTTAAATTACCTGGAGATATATATTTTGAAAGCAAAAACTTAAAGTTCTTTTTCCCAATTACAACTTCTATTTTATTGAGTATTATAATATCTATTATTATTTGGATATGGAGAAAATTTTAAGATGGATCAAAAAATAAAAAAAGATCAGCTATTATTATCTGAGGATTACAATAAAATATTTAATACTTTAGCTTATGAATATCCAAAGTTATTTAATAAGCAGGATGTTAAATTACTTAAAGTAGGGATAAGGAAAGAGATACTAGCTAATGATAATCTAAGAATAAGTAAGACACAATTAGCTGAGTTTTTTAAATTATATTGTACCAGTAAGGAATATAAAGAACTTCATGTAGAAAATGCTAAGAGATATGATTTAGAAGGTAATGAGTCTGGAGTGGTTACAAAAGAACAAATAGAAGGCCTTGTTAAATTAAAAGAAGAAACAAAAAAGAAGCGGGAATTGAAAAAACAAAGACAGCAAGAATTAGCTAAAAAGCAAGAAGCAAAAGATAGTAGTGCTAAAGTTAAAAACAAGAATATTAATAAAGATCAAAATAGTAGTTCTCTTTCAAAAATAAATAAAGATCTAAAAGTAAAAAAGCCAACTGTTACTCAAGATAACATAGGCAATATAAAGTCTGCTAACCATACAATTAATAGCACTAAACCAAAGTTAGGTATAAAACTATGAAGGGTCCAGCTATAAGAAAAATAGAGTAAGATCAATAATAAAGATAGTGAGGATATAAAGAATGTTTTTATCAGAGTATCTAATGTTTCTATTTAAAACATTAACAATCGTGGGAAGTATAATTTTCATAATAATTGTATATTTTTACATAAAAGCAAGAATTAGGAAAAGTAAGGATGATGGATTGTTAATTGTAAAAGATTTATCTCGTCATTACTATGAATTGAAGTTGCAGATGTTAAAGACTATTTCTTCAAAGCATAAAATTAAAGATACAGTCAAGGAGTTTAAGAAAGTATTAAAAGGTAAAAAGCAAAAAGAAAATGAACAAAATATATATGTAATTAAATTCAAGGGAAATATAAAAGCTACGGCAGTAGAATCATTAAAAGAAGAGATTACAGCAATACTCTCTATTGCACATAAACGAGATAAAGTTGTTCTAATATTAGAATCACCTGGTGGTACAGTAAGTGGATACGGACTTGCTTCATCAGAATTAAATAGAATAAAAAATAAAGGAATTAAATTAATAGTTATAGTAGATAAAGTAGCTGCAAGTGGTGGCTATATGATGGCAAGTATAGCAAGCCAAATTATTGCCGCTCCATTTGCAATAATTGGCTCTGTAGGAGTAGCTTCTCAAATACCTAATTTTAATCAATTACTTAAAGATAAAGGAATAGAGTATGAGCAAATCACTTCAGGCAAATATAAGAGAACTGTTACGATGTTTGGTAAAAATACAGATGAGGGGCGTCAGAAGTTACAATTAGAACTTGAAGAAATACACAGTCAATTTAAATCATTAATAAAAAAACAACGTCCAAATATAGATATAGAAAAGATTTCTACAGGAGAGTATTGGTTAGCAGAGAAAGCTAAGGAATTAAAGTTAGTAGATGATTTAATGACTAGTGATGAATATCTAATGGATCTTAATGAATCTGGTAATAATATCTATCAGATTGAATATAAAAAAGAGCTAAGTTTAATGAATAAATTATCCGTTGCTTGTAATAATATTAAAAGTATATTCCAGACAAAATATGATATTTAAATGCGTTTTAAATTGATTGATATGATAGATAAGAGAACAAGAAAAGAAAGCTTTAATTATATTAAAAGCTTATTTGCTGATATGAGCTTTGTAACAAATTTAATAGCATTATATATATTACTATTAAGCTATATAATGCCATATTTTTCTAAAGAATTGCATAATATAGGACTATTTGCATTATCTGGTAGTATAACAAATTGGTTAGCAATTCATATGCTATTTGAAAAGATTCCATTTATATATGGATCAGGAGTAATTGAATTAAGATTTCAAGATTTTAAAAAAGGAATTAAAGATTTGGTAATGAGTCAGTTTTTTAACAAAGATGATTCTAATAAATTCCTTAATAAAATTAATAAGCTAGTTATTTCAAATTTAGAATTATCAATAGATTTTGAATCTTTATATAAGAAATTAGTAGAAGCTATTATAACTTCTCCTGCAGGAGGTATAATTGCTATGATGGGTGGTGAATCAGCATTGGAACCATTAAAAGCTCCAATCATCAATAAAATTAAAGATTTTATTAAAGAACTTTCAAATTCTAACCTAGAAATTAATAATAATACTGAATCATTTATTTTGGAAGTTGATAAAATAATCTCAGATAAGATAGATAAATTAACTCCTATTATGGTGAAAAAAATAATTCAAGATATAATAAAAAGGCACTTGGGATGGTTAGTAGTATGGGGTGGAGTATTTGGTGGAGTGATAGGATTGATTGCAAGTATTGTTGGATGATGGCATATGAACAAACTTATTTATGCCTTAAATATGTTTTGAGAGCAAATAAGAGATTTGAGATAATGCTCCTGTTTGCTAAAAATCAGTCTTTCTGGGTAAATAATAACTTACTTTTAGTTTATTGAAACATTAAAGTTTTTTTAGTGGTGATCCCGACAAGATTCGAACTTGTGACCTACTGATTAAAAGTCAGTTGCTCTACCAACTGAGCTACGGGACCATAAATAAAGCATAAAGAGCTTATTAATAAAAAAAAGCGAATAATATTTTCGCTAAGTTATATATACAAATGCTAATAAGCTACATTTTGGAAGTTATAGCACATTGAATATAGTAAGACAAAACTTTTTTATTATTTAACATAAGAAAATTTATCTAATGATTTCACATTCACTAAAAAAGAATGCTATTTCTTTTTTAGCATTTTCAATGGAATCAGAGCCGTGTACAGAATTTGCTTCAATATTTTCAGCAAATTCTTTTCTTATGGTGCCTTCTATAGCTTCGTCAGGATTTGTAGCACCCATGATTTCTCTATTTTTTGCAACAGCATTTTCTCCCTCAAGTACTTGTGCAACAATTGGAGCTGAGGTCATAAAATCGATAAGACTTTGAAAGAAAGACCTGTCTTTATGTATATAATAAAAAGCTTTGGCTTGCTCTTTAGTTAATTTTATTCTTTTTTGTGCAATTATTTTTAAACCAGCTTCTTCAAATTTATTGTTAATTTTTCCAGTTATATTTCTTTTTGTTGCGTCTGGTTTTATTATACTTAATGTTTGTTGTTTCATCTTTTGTTTTTATACTAATTTATTTCCTATAGGTGTTCTTTTAATACATGGCTCATGACCATTTGTATATATTTTATTATTTGTAGCACATGGGCTTTTTATGTCATAAATAGAGGGATCTTTTGGCTTACATGCAATTACGCAGGTAAGTAAAATCCATGTTAGTATAATTGTATTTATCTTTATGTTCATAATAATCTAATTTTGTTTATATAATGATCTTGGAGATCCTAGAATATTGTATCCGGCATCTACAAATATAATTTCTCCTGTAATACTTGATGATAAATCACTTAACAAAAATGCAGCAGTGTTTCCCACATCATAGATTGTTACATTTTTTTGAAGTGGAGAGTTCTCCTCGTTAAATTTTAACATGCTGCGAAAATCACCTATGCCTGAGGCTGCTAAGGTTTTTATTGGTCCTGCTGAAATGGCATTAACTCTTATATTTGAAGGTCCTAAATCTGCAGCAATATACTTTACACTAGACTCTAGTGCTGCTTTCGCAACTCCCATCACATTATAGTTAGGGATAACTTTTTCAGCCCCGTAATAAGTTAATGTCAAAATACTTCCACCAGGCTTTAATATTTCTGCAGCTTTTTTGGATGTATATACAAAAGAATAGCAAGAGATATCTAAAGTATTTAAAAAGTTATTTCTTGAAGTATCAACGTAGCGACCTTTAAGCTCGTTTTTATCAGAAAATGCTATTGCATGCACAAAAAAATCAATTTTACCATACTTCTTTTTTATCAATTCAAATGCTTTATCAATAGATTTTTCATCACTTATATCGCATTCTATTAGTAAATCAGATTTTAATTCTTCTGCGAGTGGCTTGACCCTTTTGGCTAGTATTTCATTTTGATAACTAATTGCAAAGTTTGCTCCATGATCGTTGCAAATTTTTGCAACACCCCAAGATATGGATTTATCATTTGCCAAACCCATTATTAAACCAACTTTATTTTTTAACATATCATTCAAATTTAAATAGCCTAATCAGAAAATATAAAATTTATTGAAAAAGCTTTTTACACGTAATTTTACTTTCAATATTAGAAAATAATAATATTTATATATTGAAATGCAAGCTTTTATAATCTAAATAATCATATATTAGTTTTATACATAAGCAAATGAGTATTACCAGTTTAAATTTATATATGGTATCTGATTCATCTGGTGAAACAGTTGTAGCTGTGTCAAAAGCTGTTGTTTCGCAATTTGATAGCATCAAAATTCATGAATATATGTGGCCTTTAGTTAGGTCTAAAAAGCAAATAGATGAAGTAGTTGTATCGCTAAAAAAGAATCCAGGAGTAGTAATATATACAATTATAAATAGGGAATTAAGAGAATATTTAAAAGAGCAATGCAATAAATTAAATGTTAAGTGTTTTTCACCTATTGCAAGTATAATTTCAGAAATTTGCTCTTACTATAATATACAAACTTCTAAAAAAACTCCAGAAAAAGAAATTTTATCGGATACGAGTTATTTTAAAAAAATAGAAGCAATAAATTTTACTGTAAATCATGATGATGGTCAGCAAATTAATGATTTTAATAATGCAGATATCCTTTTAGTTGGAGTTTCAAGGACTTCTAAATCACCAACTTCATTATACTTAGCCCAAAGGGGCTATAAAGTTGCTAATTGGCCAATAATTAATGATGTTGAGTATGATTTTTCTTTAATAAAAAATCCCTTAATAGTTGGTTTGACAGTAAGTATAGATAGATTACTACAAATAAGGCAATGTAGATTAATTGGTCAGAATTTTAGTGATTTTAGAAATGATTATACAGATGCCCTTAGCATTAGAGAAGAAATAAGATATGCAAATAAAATTTTTAACAATAACAAATTCCCTGTTGTAGATGTAACTTCTAAAGCAATAGAAGAAATATCAGCTGAGATTATTAATTTATATTTTGCTAAAAAAGGTGAGCATTTAGTTAATACTTAATTTGAAAAATTTATAAAATGTAATGATTAATTAAATATATTATGGTAGAAGTTAATATGCCCAACATAGAATAACGATAAATTTATATCATTTATGAAAAATTTAAAAAATAACTTCAATGCTAATTTAATGAAATGGGTTAGTATAATTTTTTTAATTATTGTAGCTTATAACCTTATAGATGTAACTAATGTTTCAAATAAAAAATTAATATTCTCTGATTTTTTAGATAAAGTTTCAAATGGGGATGTAAGTGAGGTTAGCATTAAAGGTAGTAATATAGAAGGTGTTTTTTCTAATGGTGAACATTTTATTACTTTATCTCCTAGAGTGTATCCACAGTTGATAGATGATTTAAGAGCTCGTAATGTAAAGATTAATATAGTTCCTCTTGAATCAACAATGAGTAACATATTAGGTATAATATTTTCATGGTTACCAATGATAGTGTTGATAGGTATATGGATATATTATTTGAAAAATATGCAAGGAGCTGGTGGAAAGGCTATGGGATTTGGTAAATCAAAGGCTAAATTGATGCAAGATCAAGGTAAAAAAGTTACTTTTGCTGATGTGGCTGGAATTGATGAAGCAAAAAATGAATTAAAAGAAGTGGTTGATTTTCTAAAAGACCCTGGGAAATTTGATAAATTAGGAGGGAAAATTCCAAAAGGTTGTTTGCTTATTGGTTCTCCTGGAACTGGAAAAACCTTGCTTGCTAGAGCTGTTGCTGGTGAAGCTGGAGTGCCATTTTTTACAATTTCTGGTTCAGATTTTGTTGAGATGTTTGTAGGGGTTGGTGCTAGTAGAGTTAGAGATATGTTTACTCAAGCTAAGAAACATGCCCCATGTATAGTATTTATTGATGAAATAGATGCGGTTGGACGTCACAGAGGATCTGGCTATGGTGGCGGAAATGATGAGAGAGAACAGACATTGAACCAGTTGCTTGTGGAGATGGATGGTTTTGCTGATAACCAGGGTATAATTGTTGTTGCTGCAACAAATAGGCCTGATGTTTTAGACTCTGCTTTACTTAGGCCTGGTAGGTTTGATAGACAAATTACAGTTCCTGTACCAGATATTAAAGGTAGAGAGCAAATTTTAAGTGTGCATATTAAAAAAGTCCCAATAGCACCTAATGTTGATATAAAAGTCATAGCAAGAGGGACGCCTGGATTTTCAGGAGCTGATTTAGCAAATTTAGTAAATGAAGCAGCTCTTGCTGCAGCTCAAGTTAATAGAGATGTGGTTACTATGCATGAACTTGAACATGCTAAAGATAAAGTTATGATGGGAGCTGAGAGAAAATCTATGGTAATGTCTGAGGAGGAAAAGAAAATTACTGCATATCATGAAGGAGGGCATGCTCTTGTAAGTTTATATGTATCTGAATCTGATCCTATTCATAAAGCAACAATAATTCCAAGGGGCAGAGCTTTGGGTATGGTTATGCAACTTCCAGAGAGTGATAGATGTCACCATAACAAGACATACCTGGAGGCAAGGCTTATTATAGCTATGGGTGGTAGAGTTGCTGAGGAAATTATTTTTGGAAAAGAGAAGATAACTACAGGTGCTTCAAATGATATTAAAGTTGCTACAAGCTTAGCGAGAAATATGATTACTAAGTGGGGTTTTAGTGAAAAGATAGGACCTGTAATGGTGAGGATAGGGAAGATAGTATGCGTTATGGTGGAGGTAGTAATAAAGAAGTGTCAGAAAAATTAGCTGAGAGTGTGGATAAGGAAGTTGATAAATTGCTAAGGGATAGCTACAAGCTTGCTAAAAATATTATTACAAAACATAAAAAGAAGCTTGAAGTATTAGCTAAAGCACTTATGGAATATGAAACTATAACAGGAGATGAGATTAAAGATTTAATTGCAGGAAAAAAAATACGTATTCATGAAAATTCATCAAATAAAAATGATGATAATCGTCCAACTTCTTCCATACCAGGTAGTAATTTAGATAGTTCGCCTCCTGTATTGCAAGATGTTTAAGGTGAAATATAGCCTATGTAATCTGATTTATAGATAAGCTTTTATGCAATTATGAAGCATAAAGCAACTATGATAATCTACTTCTAGATTTAATTAATGTAATAGCATTTTAATATTTGGGCAATTTAATTAAAATATCAACATGTACTCTTTTAATAATTATATTGGATTTATGTAATTTCATGATGGTTAATAGGAAAAGGTGAATATTGTCTATTAATTTTATTTCTTTTCTTATTTCAGCTTGAGTTAATGTGTGATGTCTATCTTATGGTTTTGATGAGTTGCTCTAGAAGAGAATTTTTCTTTATCCTGATGATGGCTTATTGCTAAATCCAAAGTTTCTTTTATTGAATGATGATGGCCTACGTCAGTTGCATGGTGTGAATGATGTTGATTTGGTGTAGCTAAATCTAATGCTTCTATGTTCACATGTTGATTAGTTTTTTTTGTGGATATGCCTTTAGTTATACTTTTGATTTGATTAAGTATTTTTACTCTTTCTTGAAATGTACTCCTTGCATTATTAATAGCATTTCTATCCATATGTTGCACATGTGCGCAAGGTGACATTAATTTATATTGATTTTCACTTGAAAATCCATGTGTAATTACATTTTTGACATTTGAAAAAAAATCTATTGTTTTATGTTTTAAAGATTGTTTTTGAGTAAATGACTTCATTTCTTGAGGTAAGTTTTCTTTCACATTTTCTTTTGCTTCAGCAAACGCAATTTGAATTGACTTTTTGTTTGATACATCTAGTTCTCCAGATGTTATTTTTTCTTTTACAATTTTTATTGCTTCTTTTTCTAAATAAGAATTTAAAAATGTTTCTTTTAATTGCTCTATACTTTTTCCATATTGATAATCTATGCCAAGAGCATTAGATAATTTTTCGTTTTGTTCAAGTAAAACATTTTTTTCACTTTCAAATGCCTTTTGTTTTTTATGATCAACAGCAGTTCTAAGTAGCATAGTGGTTAAACCTATAGTAAGTGAAGCAGGTTCTATAGCACCTAAGAAAAAACCTGTAGACATTCCTCCCATAGTTAAATATTCTAGTCCGTGAGTTTGCAGCTGTTTTTTTAATGCTATTTTATTTGATATTTTTCTTTGATTATTTTGATGTACTTCTGCAGAATTTAAACCTAAATTCAATTCATGGTTTTCTAATAAAATTGATTCCAATGATTTTCCAATATTATCTTCTAGCAATTTGCTTTTTTCATTTTCGATTTCTAATGTTTTTGATAGTAAAATATTTTCGCTTTGAATATTTTTAAGCTTTGATAAGCCTCTTGCTTGAATTGCAGTGTTAGCCGCTATGCAAGCCAATGTTATTGCTCCTCCTATTGGGCCAGTAAGAAGTATTGCAGCTGTTATCATTAGAATATTAGCAAAATTAGGGCTTAATATAAAATGTAAAATTTTATTTCTAAATTTTGTTTTTTCCGCATCTTGGCCTAATATAGGCTTTAAAGTAAAATCAGTGTTTACAGTACTATGTTTTTGAAATTTTCTTCTTTCTGTGTTTTCATAAATATTTCCAATAGATTCAGCATTTTCAAGTGTGCTATGTGACTGATGAGTAATCTCAATAGTTGTTTTAATAGCATGTAGTATTGCGGTTGGGTCCATATGAAATAATCTTTAATTATTCAAGTTAATAATACAATATATGATATATATTTCAAAGTATAATTAAAGTGATTAATATATGCAAAAATAGTAATATTAATTAATTGTAAAGCTATTAGATTTATCGGTAAGAACTTTATAATAAAATTTATTTAAGTAAATAGTAAATAATCTATTGACGAATGATAAACTTTTACGTATAACTTTCATACTGTTTTCTTTGAAAAAGTTAATAAGATATTGTTTTTTTACAACAACAAGCTGAGACAAAAATTGCTCTATATGCGCTATTTGTAATAGCAAAATTATAATAAGGGTGTTTGGTGGATGCCTAGGCAACAAAAGGCGATGAAGGACGTGATAGACTGCGATAAGCTACGAGTAGGTGTCAATAACCGTTTATTCGTAGATTTCCGAATGGGGAAACCCATCAAGTTTACTTGATATTTTAAGATGAATATATAGTCTTAAAAAGCGAACCTGGAGAACTGAAATATCTTAGTACCCAGAGGAAAAGAAATCAACCGAGATTCCGCTAGTAGTGACGAGCGAACGTAGAAAAGGCCAGTCTTTTAGTAATTATAACTAGAATATTTTGGAAAAAATAACTGTAGAAGGTGATAGTCCTGTATAGGTAAAAAATTATTAAAAGCATGAGTAAAGCGGGACACGTGAAATCCTGTTTGAATATGGGGGGACCACCCTCCAAGCCTAAATACTATTTGTTGACCGATAGTGAACCAGTACCGTGAGGGAAAGGCGAAAAGAACCTCGATAAGAGGAGTGAAATAGAACCTGAAACCAAACACTTACAAGCTGTCGGAGCATAATTCTTTTTTCGGAAAGAAGACGTGTGACGGCGTACCTTTTGTATAATGGGTCAGCGAGTTAGTGTATCTAGCAAGGTTAAGTCGTTAGATGTAGCCGCAGCGAAAGCGAGTCTGAATAGGGCGAATATAGTTAAATGCATTAGACCCGAAACCGAGTGATCTAGCCATGAGCAGGTTGAAGTTGGGGTAATACCCAATGGAGGACCGAACCCAACAATGTTGCAAAATTGTGGGATGACTTGTGGTTAGGGGTGAAAGGCCAATCAAACTCGGAAATAGCTGGTTCTCCGCGAAATCTATTTAGGTAGAGCGTTGTTCGTTTATCATTAGGGGTAGAGCACTAGATAGGCTAGGGGGGTCAAAAGCCTTACCAAACCTAACTAAACTCCGAATACTAATGAATATAGAACAGCAGACAGGCTATGGGTGCTAAGGTCCATAGCCGAGAGGGATACAGCCCAGATCATCATCTAAGGTCTCTAAGATATAATTAAGTGTGAAAGGATGTGAAGACGCCAAAACAACTAGGAGGTTGGCTTAGAAGCAGCCATCCCTTAAAGAAAGCGTAACAGCTCACTAGTCTAATAGCGACTTTGCGCCAAAAATGTAACGAGGCTAAATTATACACCGAAGATATGAGTTTATAGTATTCGTACTATAAGCGGTAGCGGAGCGTTGTGTAAGTCTGTAAAGGTGAATTGTGAAATTTGCTGGAGACATCACAAGTGAGAATGCTGACATGAGTAGCGTAAAGGAGTGTGAAAAACACTCCCGCCGAAAGTCCAAGGGTTCCTGTGTAAAGTTAATCTGCGCAGGGTTAGCCGGCTCCTAAGATAAGGCTGAGAAGCGTAATCGATGGGAATCACGTAAATATTCGTGAGCCTGCTAAAAGTGACAAAATTTAGAAGTTGTATTGTGTTATTGGATTCATAATGCAGCCAAGAATTTCCAGGAAATAGCTTTAGCATATAGACCGTACCCCAAACCGACACTGGTGGACAGGTAGAGTATACTAAGGCGTAGAGTGAATAATGTTGAAGGAACTAGACAAATTACATCCGTAACTTCGGGAAAAGGATGACCTAGTATAGGCAACTATATCTAGGTGGCACAAACCAAGGAGAAACGACTGTTTATCAAAAACACAGGGCTCTGCAAACTCGAAAGAGGAAGTATAGGGTCTGACGCCTGCCCAGTGCTGGAAGGTTAAGGTAAGATGTGCAAGCTTCGAACTTAAGCCCCAGTAAACGGCGGCCGTAACTATGACGGTCCTAAGGTAGCGAAATTCCTTGTCGGGTAAGTTCCGACCTGCATGAATGGCGTAACGATTTCTCCATTGTCTCCAACATTAGCTCAGCGAAATTGAATTCTCCGTGAAGATGCGGAGTCCCTGCGGTTAGACGGATAGACCCCGTGAACCTTTACTATAGCTTTACATTGATATTAGGAATTAGATGTGTAGGATAGGTGGGAGACATTGAAGCTACGGCGCCAGTTGTAGTGGAGTCATCCTTGAAATACCACCCTTCTGATTTTTGATATCTAACCAAAAACTGTGAATCCAGTTTTGAGACAGTGTATGGTGGGTAGTTTGACTGGGGCGGTCACCTCCTAAAGAGTAACGGAGGTGTGCGAAGGTAAGCTCAAGCTGGTCGGAAATCAGCCCAAAGAGTGCAATGACATAAGCTTGCCTGACTGCGAGACTGACAAGTCGAGCAGAGACGAAAGTCGGTCATAGTGATCTGGTGGTTCTGCGTGGAAGGACCATCACTCAACGGATAAAAGGTACTCCGGGGATAACAGGCTAATGAACTCCAAGAGTCCATATCGACGAGTTCGTTTGGCACCTCGATGTCGGCTCATCACATCCTGGGGCTGAAGAAGGTCCCAAGGGTTTGGCTGTTCGCCAATTAAAGTGGTACGCGAGCTGGGTTCAGAACGTCGTGAGACAGTTCGGTCCCTATCTGCCGTAGGTGTAAGGAAAATTGAGAGGATCTGACTTTAGTACGGGAGGACCAAGTTGGATATACCTCTGGTGTATCAGTTGTTCCGCCAGGAGCAATGCTGAGTAGCTAAGTATAGAAGGGATAACCGCTGAAAGCATCTAAGCGGGAAACCCACCTCAAAACTAATTTTCCCTATAGTGCCGTGATAGACTATCACGTTGATAGGCTGGAAGTGTAAGTAAAGTAATTTATTAAGCTGACCAGTACTAATAGCACAATTAAATTTTGCTAATACATAGTGCGTATATAGTGCAATTTTTGTTTACCTAGGGTATAGAAAAAAACAATATCTTATTATAAAAAGCCTAGTTTATTGGTGTGGCAGCCATAGAGAAGATGAAACACTTGATACCATTCCGAACTCATAAGTGAAAAGCTTCATCGCCGATGGTACTTTGTCTTAAGGCATGGGAGAGTAGGTCGTTGCCATTCCTATAAACTAGGCTTTTTTAACTAAATAAATATTTATTTTTAAAATGAATAAGTTAGTATTACAAATTTATGCTTCAATAATTTGTGCTGTTTCGATACTCTTTTTAGCTATATACTTATATAGTATGACGTTAGCTACAATTAGTTTGATACTTCCAAAGTACTTTAATGTTGTAAGTATTGATAAATTTAGTAATGACAAAGAAAATATTAAAAAAACTTCAAATTATAAGACTGAATTTGAAAAAAATGCATCTCTTCAAAATATTAAGTATCAGAATATTCAGGATATTACTAAATTATTAATTGTTATATTTATTGTTTCTATAATATTATTCATTCATTGGAAGGTATTGTTTGATAAATTTAATAAATAATAATAAATTCACAGGAAGAAAATTATAATATGTCTGATTTATTAGTAGAATACCTTAATTATGTACCTTCTGATTTAAAAAATATATGTCATCAATGGATGATTGAATACGAAACAAATCATGCTGTTAAGTGTAATTATAAAAAATTTTCTATTATTGCAAAATCTAGTGATGAAGAAATTATAGGAATGTTATTAGGATATACTGCATTTGAAGAAATTTATATTGAAGATATATGTGTGAAATCTGGACATCGTAATAAAGGTATCGGTACTATATTATTAAAAAATGTTGAAAAGAGGTTTGTTAACAGAGGATATAATAATATTAATTTAGTAACAAGTTCATTTCAAGCAGTTGAATTTTATAAAAAATGTGGTTTTAAAATAGAATTCATACGCGAAAACAAACAAAATCCAAAATTTACAAAAACTTTTTTTATTAAATATATTTGAATTTTCTTAAAATAACTAGAACTGCAGTTAAGGATTAATGAACAAATTTTTATCAATAGCAGATTTATCTGATCTAAGTTGATAATTTATTAACCCAGCTAAAAGATGAGAGGAAGTATTTATAGGAGGCTTGTGCTTTGCTATGAGTCATTGGTAGGATTGCATACTTAGTTTAATAGAGAGAATTTATCATCTTTTATCAGCTCATCTAAACTTTTTTCTGCATTATCAAAAATATTATCAAAATTAGACAATACTAGTTTGCCAAGCTCTTCATTATTTTTGATATCTATAGGCTTATAGTAATTACTTGTATCATACTTTGCTTTAAAACCTTCTTCACCTCTATAAATTCTGTGTATATATTCATCTGAAAATAATTTAGAGATATGATTTAAAGATAGCAAAATACTTTTCCTAAATACTTCACGCTTTTCCAAAAGTTCTGATAATATTTTTAATGCATTGTATGAAAATTTATATTTTTTCAGTGTATCTCGCATATATATATGACTGTCCATAATATCAGATAATGGAGTGTATATAAAATCTGCATGATCAACGTCTAGACGAATATAATAATATTTATAATCTTTTATAACATAATGCTCATTTCCTATATGAACATCAGAATCCTGAAATAATAAACTTGCTAAACCTTCTTTTTCAGCATTGAATACATTCTCATGATACTTTCCAATATTAGAATGAATATAATCAACACCCCATCCATTTCCTGTAATCCCAGATGCTAAATGAGGCAAATATTTAGCATCTTCTAGATCAATTTCTTCAAGTGCTGAATAAAATTTAGTAGTATTTAGTTTATCATCTTTTGCAATTCCAACCTCAGGAATAAACTCTTTGCCAAAGACATATCCTAAATAATAAATTAGCTATTATTAAATTTATCAATTGATTTGGAAACATTGCTTTTACATAGTACACTGTTTGCGATTTTTTATAATTTGCAATAAATTTAATAGAACTAAAGTGATTTTTATTAATACTATTAAAGCTACTTAACTCATAAATATCTATATCAAAGTAAATTTCTATCATATTCTATACACTTATATAAGAAGAAAGAATTAAAGTCAAATTATGGTTGCTGCAATATTCTTAAGCTTTTGTCATGAAAATTTTGCAAACGAATTTAAAGAAATATAAATCAGTAAAGAAATATATATAAAAGATTATTTGAAAAGTGAATTAACGAAAATTAATTAAAAGTAAATTATGGAAAAATTGAAGAATTTATTAAAAATAATGGCATATTTGAAAGTACTAAACTGTAATTAAATTGAGAAAAAAGTTGCAATTGGCAGAAGGAAATATACATTATAAAATATAAGAAAGTAAAATTTACTCATTTAGTTAGGACTAAAGATTTAATTTATAATCATTAATTTTCTTGTATTAATTTAATATTACTTATAAATAAATGTTGGAAGAATTAAAAAAATTTTTAAATACCAAAGCTGGTTACAAAATTAAGCTATCATTAGCTATAATTTTCTTTGTTAAAGTTATAATGTATATAGCTGCAATTGTATCAATTCCAATATATTTATATTTTATCAAGTCTATTTTTAAGTTTTCACAAAATGATAATTTTTATGAATCACTTGCTTCGTTAATTATGAGATTTTTTTCTGAAGATGGTTATCATTTAAAAACAGATTTAGCAGTGAGCTTACTATATATATGGTGGATTCTTATAGCTTTAATAGTGATAGTATGTGTGTACATAATACATGTTTTAGTTACTTTTTATGTATTTAGAAAAGTTAATGCATATTATACCCCTAAGATGTTTTACTTAGAATGTTCAAAAGGTTGGAAAGGGGAATTAAAATTTATAGCTGCTTGGGTTATGTTATATGGGTTATTAAGCTTCTGTACCAGGCGTGTATTAGGTTTTCCTGATAGTTTAACTAATATATTAAATATATTTTTATATCAACCATTAATATTTTACTTTTTGCTTTCCAAAAAAGTCTTTGGCAATAAAATAAAGGAAAAAAATAAAAAAACAGAAAAGTCAAAAAATACCTCTAATGATAAATTTGAAGAGAAGTTTAAAATTTCTAGCAATCAATAATATTATATAACAGAGAAATATAACTGTATATAATTACTCAATCATTATGTATAGATTAAGATTGACAACTATAAAAATTATATTAAGTAACTTAAGTGAATCTTTATAGTTAAAATTTTCAGACTGCTTTTGATTATCTAATTCTTTTGTAACTCTGTTTCTTGTTTATACAATTTAGCAAATTCTTTATATTCAATCTCTATGAGGCTTTTAGCTATCATATTTTTTGATGAAAAATTACCGTAATCAGTTCTTATTAGCCTGTTAACCTGTAAATTGAAGTGTGCAAAAACTTTTCTAATTTCATTATTCTTTCCTTCATATAATTTAATTCTATACCAAGTGTTAGAATTTTGTTTTTTATAAACCTCAACAAAAATAGGGCCATATTGAATATTATCTATTTTTATGCCTAATAATAACTCTTGAATCATATTTTTTGGCATGATTCCATATGCTTTGCATAAATAAATTCTTTTTAATTTAGTTGCTGGTAATTCTAATTTTCTTGCTAAGTCACCGTTGTTAGTTAATAAAATTAATCCTTCAGTATTATAATCTAATCTACCAACTGAAATAACTCTTCCAATATTTTTTGGCAGAATTTCAAATAATGTTGTTCTACCGAAGTTATCTTTATGACTTGTGATCACTCTTTTTGGTTTAAAATATTTCCATAAGCGTATTTTTGAAGGCTTAGATACAATAACATCATCTACATGTATAACATCTTCATCATTTACAAAATATATAGGTGAGTCTAATACGTGATTGTTTACTTTTACTCTATTTTTTGCAATTAATAATTCAGCATCCCTTCTAGAGCAAATACCATAATGAGAAAGCGCTTTAGTAATCCTAATTTGCGACATTTTAATAAAAAAACTTGAATATATTCACATATATTCAAGTTTATAAAAATTATAAAAAAGTTATCTAATAACAGTAACAGCTCTTCTATTTTGTCTGTAAGCTTCTTCAGTATCACCTATTACTGCTGGTCTTTCTTTACCAAAACTTATTACAATTAGTCTATCTGGATTAATACCATGATTTACTAAGTATTTCTTAACACTATTTGCACGTCTTTCACCAAGTGCTAAGTTATACTCAACAGTACCTCTTTTGTCACAAAAACCTTCAATAACAAATTTTAGGTGAGACTTTTCTTTCATAAACTCAACTTGTCTATCAAGAATAGTTTTTGCGCTATCTGATAATTCTGAATTATCATATGCAAAAAATACTTTATCACCTACCTTTTTGTCTAGTTCTTCAAAAGTGGAATTTGGTATTGAATCTAAAGTACTGCTATTTACGTCACTTGCTGATTGATGTGATTTGTTTTTACAACCAACTCCTGTAAGTAGGGCCATACTGCAAATAGTTAGTAATATTTTTTTCATTAGGTCTCCTTGTCTTTATATTATTTATACTCTCTGTAACACTCTAATATGTTTTATATGCTTGGTCAAATATATTTAGATTATAATTAATGACATTTTTATTTATAAAATTTTTTTATAGGTAGTAAATTTTGTTTATGAAAATAAATAACCTTGCAAGTATTCAACACCTATGTCAGCTAAATATCTTGCAGCTTTTTCGTTTTCCACATGTTCAGCAATAATCTCTAAATTTTGATTTTTGGCTAGCTTAATAAGCGTTTCTATAAATATTACATTATCTCTATTATCTGGCAAATCTTTTATATAATCTTCTCCTATTTTAATACTATCAACCTTCATATTTTTAAGTTGAGCGAAAGAACTATATCCTGAACCAAAATCATCTATAGAAATTTTACATCCAAGTTTTCTTAGCATATCAATGAAAAAATTTGCAGCTTTTAAATTTTTTATTACAGATGTTTCAGTAATTTCAACTACTAGTCGGTGATGAAAATCTTTTTTGTAAAATAATTGCTGAGCCAGTTCCATCCAATCATAATCAGTAATAGTTGCACCAGATATATTAATGTGAAGAATTAAATTTTTATCCTCCTCTAATAATTTCAAAACACTAGTTAATGTAAACTGATCAATAAAACTGACTAAGCCATATTGCTCAGCAGCTTGAATATATGAAGATCCAGATAATCTTAATCCCTTTTCGTCTACTAACCGCAAAAGACATTCATAAAATAGATATTTTCTAGTTTTACTGTCCACAATAGGCTGAAAATCAAATTCTAGCTTTCTATTTTCATATGCTTCTAAGTAATTAGCTATTAAGTCAGTATTGTTAATATGTTTTTGAATTGTATTAAGTGATGTTCTATAAAAACTGTATATTTTTTTTTCACTACTACACTCAAATAATGCAGTTTGAGCTTGGCTATGTGTAATACTTATATCTTTTGAATTTGTGTGTTCTGCTAATCCTACCCTGGTCAAAAAAAACACATTTTGCATTTTTAAAAAGTTATCTCTTTTATTTATAAAGGTTATGATATTTTCTATAACACTTATAGTTAACTTCAAATTTTCATCAATAATAACAAAAATGAATGAGTTATAACTAATTTTTTCTAAAAAATACTCACCTTTAGCATGAAATTTGAATGCTTTACTTATTACACGATCTATAACATTGCAAATTTCTGAGCCATTATTCTGTTCTATAATACAAAGATTTTCAATTGATATAATACCTACATAAAATGAACATTTATCATTTAATTTGCAAAAAATATCAACTTTATTTAATGTCCTATTAGAAACATTCACCAATTCTATTCAGATTATGTATTTACATTAAATATTCTATATTTTTTTATTAATTGCATCAAGATTTAATGAATATAAAAATTCCCTCAACTCTTGTCTTGCAGATATTACAGAAGTATTTAGTTTAATTAAATGCTTACAATTTTTTGCATCTAATAATGTTAGACCATTAAGAAATAATTCTTTAAACACAACTCTATCTCCTAATCCAGGCGACACATTGAATCCTAATTTTTTGCCAAGATAAGTAATTGCTTCTCCTACATTTTGTTTATTTTTAACATTTGTAGAGGAAAGTCTATTTCTAACAACAACCCAATCTATTTCCATTTTTTTCTTAAGTGCTTTTAATTTTTTTTGCTCCCATACCATAGCACTATAAATGCCTGGTATAGCTTTGCTATAATTAGTTGGATCTATTTTACCTAATAAATCAACATCAATAAAACTATCATTAATTGGTGTTACTATAGTATTTGCAATATAATGTGCATGTCTATTTAAGAGATTATCATTTCCTGGCGTATCAATTATTATAAAATCAAATTTGTTAATTAATTTATCTATTAAATTATTAAAATCGCCAATATCATCAGATGTAAATTCAACTGTTTGCAAATTATTAACACTCTTATTAAGTTTAAAGTGTATAGGTAAACTTAATTTGATACCTTGAGAATCAAGAGTTCTTTTCCTATTTTCTATATATCTTGTTAAAGATGCCTGTCTTAAATCTATATCTAATGTGGCTACTTTATAGCCTAAGTTTAATAACGAAATAATTAAATGCATTGCGGTAGTTGTTTTACCAGAGCCACCTTTCTCATTTCCAAAAACAATTATATGTGTCATATATTATTTTATACTCTTCTTTATATAATTTAAAAGCTGTTCTTTATTCATTACTTCTTCAACGCCAGAATTCAAATTTTTCAATATAAATGTTTTATTTTGCAACTCATTATCACCATAGATAATCGCAAAATCTACATTTAATTTATTAGCTTTTTGCATTCTCTTTTTTAATGAAATTTCATAATCAACTAAAGTTATAATATTCTCACTTCTAAAATCATCTGAAATTTTTAAACTTTTACTCTCTGCAAATTCTCCAATAGGTATTAAGTAAAGCGGTTTTTTATCTTGTAATTCGTTTGATGATATAGATAATAATTCCATCAATCTCTCGATTCCACCAGCAAAACCTGAAGCAGGAGTTTCTTTGCCTCCCATTGTAGATATTAAAGAATCATATCTGCCTCCTGCAATTACAGTTCCTTGACTTCCTAAATCTTCAGTCATAAATTCAAATACAAAACCAGAGTAATAATCCATACCTCTCACTAATCTTTTCTCATGTTCAAATTCAATATCCAAGTCTTGTAAATTTAGCATTATTTTTTCGAAGGTAGATTTTGAATTATTATCTATAAAATTATATAAATTTGGAGCATCACCAAGTAACATTCTCTCCTTTTCATTTTTTGTATCTAAAATTCGAAGTGGATTTTTTTCTAATCTTATTAAACTAATATCAGATAAATCATTTCTATATTTCAATAGATAGCTTTTTAAGGCCTCTTTATATTTATTTCTGCAATCAAAATTACCCAAGGTATTAATTTTTAATTTAATTTTATCAAGAATTTTTAAAGAATTTAGTATATCATAAGCAAGATTTATTAACTCAACATCAACTTTCAAACTATCTGAACCAATATACTCAAAATTTATTTGATGAAATTGTCTTAATCTACATTTTTGAGGTCTTTCATGCCTGAATAATGGGCCATAGCTAAATAAACGTAGTGGCAAAGATTGAAGCATTCCATTTGATATAATAGATCTAACTATAGCTGCAGTAAACTCTGGCCTTAAGGTAATGTTAGTTTTATCACGATCTAAAAAATGGTATGTTTCCTTATTAACTATGTCTGATGTTTCTCCGAGAGTCCTATGAAAAACCTCACTATTCTCCATTATAGGAGTTACAATTTCATCAAAACAATATAGCTCTGCAAATTGTTTTGCATAACTAACTACATGATTAAATCGATCTATATCTTGATCATATAAATCTGCTGTCCCTCTAATTCTTTGTAATTTCATGTTAATTTGATATCATCAATATGATTTTTAGTATTACCCTATATCTTAAAAAAGTGCAAAAGTCATGTTTTTGCTAAATTACTTGTTTTTAATCATACCAATACCTCTATCATAAATAAGAATTTCAAAAAAAGGTACTATGGCTCTTTGAAAGCTCTATGGAAGCTATCCTTAATAGGTGAATATAAATATTCCGCAAAACTTCTGGATCCTTTAACAATAAACACTGTTACTGGCATGCCAGGAAACAACTTAACATCCATATTTATTTTAGCTAGCTCTTCAGGAGTTATTTCAATTTTAGCCTTATAATAACCAGCAGGTGTGTATTTTGGTACTCCAGGTGCTACCATGCCAGGCATCTCTTTATCAAATTTATCAGCTGAAATATAAATCACTTTTCCTTCAATTCTAGGAACAAGACGAGCCTTATAGGCATTCAATTGTATTCTAGCAATACTTCCTACAGTTATACTATCTATTTCACCAGAAGGTATGAAAGCTTCTATTACTTGATTATCATCTTGAGGTATAATTTCTACCAAAGGCTTATCATTTTGACGTATAGCAGAGCCTATAGTATGAATATTTAATCCTGTAATAATTCCAGCATTAGGGGCAGTGATTGTAGTTCTTTCATGAGCATCTTTAACATGAATGTATTGTGCTTCTAATTTCAGCAATTCAGTATGATTTTTCTTATATTCATCAGATAATCTAACATTTTGTTCTTCCATAAATTGCGCTTTTTTAGCTTCAATCTCTGCAATTCTATGTTGTGCTCCAGCTAATCTAGATTGTTCTTCAAGTTCTCTTCCTTTATATTCTTGCAACTGTACTTTTACTTGTGATAATCTTTCAGAAGTCTCTAATTGCTTCTCATATAACTTTTTTTTCCTATTATATTCTTTTTCTAGAGTGGTGATATTTTCTTTATAGGAATCAATCCTTTCTTTTGAAGCATTAATTTCAGCATGCACTTGCTCAATTTGTGCATTAAAAGATTTTACATTACTTTCAATAAATGATTTAAATGATTCAAACGAGTTTTTCTGTGCTTCAATTAATTTTAATACCCTTTCATTCTTAGTATCTAAATATTTATTATCAAAATTTACTTGCATACTTTTTATTTCATTTTGATTGCCATTTAGGTAATAAGAAATTATTTGTAAATTTTGAGACAATCTTTTTTCATCAACAATTGTATGCCTTAATTGCCATAAAACACTCTCAAGTTCAGCTTTAGCTTTATATTCATTAAGCACTATTAATGGTTGTCCTTTTTGAACTTCATCTCCATCCTTTATTAAAATTTTCTCTATAACCCCACCACTTTCATGAAAAATTTGCTTTCTATGGTCACTTAAAACCACATATCCTTCTGCAATGGATGCACTGTCAAGTGGAGCAAATCCACTCCATACTCCAAAAAATCCTAAGGTAATAGCAACTGCAATTAAGCCAAATTTTATTGGAAATTTAATTTGCTTTGATATTTCTTTTTCATTATTTTCTACATAATTAGATTTTTCTAATGTTATTCCAAATAAAAAATCTTTAGTCTCCATTAAAAATTTTTTAAAAGATTTTATATCTAATATTTTATAATCTTTATATTTTTCAACTAAATTTTCTTCAAATTCATCTTTTACAGATATAGTTTTCTTTTCTTCACCATCTTTAAAAGCCATATCATCCTTAGCTTTTGATTGCTTTTTTGCTGTATTGTCATCAGAAATAACTTCTATATCTTCTTGCTGTATAATTTTTGTTTCTTCTTTATTCTTTTTAACCATGTTAATCTCCTTAAATTATGCCCCAATACCAGCTTGAGTAATTGATTGAGCTTCTTTTAATTTAGCTAATACTTCTTTTTTAGGGCCAAATGATCCAACCATTCCATCTTTCATAACTAATATTTTATCAACTATACTAAGTATTGAAGTTTTATGTGATATGATGATTGTTGTTATTTCTTTTTCCTTAGCTACAGAAATTGCAGTCATCAGTGCTTCTTCACCTTGTGTATCTAAACTAGCATTTGGTTCATCTAATACAATAAATTTTGGTTCACCATAAAAAGTTCTAGCTAGGCCTATTCTCTGCTTTTGACCACCAGATAACATAGATCCATCAAGACCAACGCTTGAATCATAACCCTGTGGCAATTGTAATATCATATCATGCACTCCAGCAAGTTGTGCAGCTACTACAACATCTTCATAATGAGGATCACTATGCATTCTTGCTATGTTTTCTTTAACAGTACCTGAAAACAATTCAACATCTTGTGGCAAATAACCAACATGTGGGCCAAGTTCTTCTTTTTTCCAATCTTTCAAACTTGCACCATCAATCCTCACTGTCCCAATACTAGGATTAGCAATCCCAACAAGAAGTTTTGCAAGTGTTGTTTTGCCTGAAGCACTAGGTCCAATAATAGCAAGAACTTCTCCCTTCTTTAATGAAAAATTAATTCCCTTTAATATATGTTTAGGTACCCCTGGTGGTGCAAAATATACATTTTCTACATCAATTTCTCCTTCTGGATGAGGTAATGACATTTTATCACTATCATTTTTATATCTGGTGAATGATTTAGTCAGCCTTTCATATGATTTACGACAAGTAACAAAACCTTTCCATGAATTAATAGCTGCTTCAAATGGCGCAAGAGCCCTACCTACTAATGAGGAACTTGCAATTATTGTACCAGAAGTTATTTGACCTTGAATTACTAAATATGCACCTAAAGCTGTTACTGAAATCTGAATTACCAATCTGAAAAATTTTGTAATCTCCATGAAAATTGCTTGTCTCTTAGTGACTAAATTTTGTGTCTTTTGGACTTCTTGGTTCATTTTTTGCCAAGATGATATAATATTATCTTTCATGCCCATCACTTCGATAACCTCAGCATTCCTAGTTGATTGATCTACTTGCCTCATACTTTTTATGAAGTTTTCATTATTCATTTCAATTAAAGGTTTAGTTGATCTATCAGCTATAATTCCAAAAACTATAAGAACTGTGCCTGCAATTAATGCTAAAAATCCTATTGATGTGTGTAAAATAAATAATACGATAATAAAGATTATTGCCCATGGCATATCCATAATAGATATTAAGCCAGGACTCGTTAAAAATGTTTTTACAGTTTGCAAATCTCTTAGTTGTTGGCTATTTGCCATGGCTTTTGATTCTAAGGACAACTTAATTGAATTTGAGAATACAGTTTCAGATAATTTATTTTCTAGCCAACTTCCCATTTTATTCATCGCGAAAGCTCTAGCAGCTTGTATAATACCTAATAATGATAATGCTAATATTATCACGAGGGTTAGCATTAAAAGTGTATTTGTATTTTGACTACCTAAAACTCTATCCAATACCTGCATGGAAAATAGAGGTGTTGAAAGCATTAATAAATTAATCAAACATCCAAATAACAGCACAAATTTAATCATCACTTTACATGAAAGCAAAGCTTCTTTTAGAGGATTATTAGGGATTTCATTATTAAAATTATTTTGCATTTATTTACTCTGCTTATATACATTAATTAAACATATAGTGATTAAATTAATTAAAACAAGAATTTTTAAGTTAATTTTTAGTTAACATTTTAACCAATCTCAATGTTTTCAGTTTCAATTTTATCTTTATTTTTTATTATCTTAGTTATCTTTAATTTGGCATTTTCTAACTTATCTTTACAATGTTGTTGTAATTTAATTCCTTCAGAATAAAGATTTATAGCGTTTTCTAGTTCTACGTTGCCACTTTCTAGATCATTAATAATTTCTTCCAGCCTTTGCATGGATTGCTCAAACGTTAATTTAGATATATTATTGCTCATTACTTGAATAAGTTAATTAATTATATACTATATAGTTAGGATAACTTGAATTTCAATTTTATAAAACAAATGATTGTCAAAATATTTAAAGAATATAAAAATCCCACACAATCAGGCAAAGCAAATACTAATCATTGGACTATAGAATTCTTATCAAATGATGATAGGTTTCAAGAGCAAATTATGGGTTGGACAGGTAGCACTAATATGTACCCTAGTGAAGTTAAATTACAGTTTAAAAATAAAGAAGAAGCTATTAATTTTGCAAAGAAAAATAAATTAGAATTTTTTGTTCAAGACTTGAATAAGCAAAAATTTACTATAAAATCATATGTAAATAATTATTTATCCTAATCTTTCCATTTATTATTATCATTAACCAAAGCTGAAGATGAAAATTAAGTTGCAAGAGGCAAAAAAGCTATTGTATAGGTGCACTTAGTTAAAAATATAGTCATTGCGAGGATGCTCCTCAAGCATCCGTGGCAATCCAGGGAAGCTATCAACAAATGTATATGCGACAACAATTCTGGATCACCACAGTCGGAATTACATTCCTCCTTCGTGATGACAAAAATAAAAACGTCATTGCGAGGATACTCCTCAAGCATCCGTGGCAATCCAGATATATACTCTTCTTCATGATTATAAGATTTGCTGTAAATTTCTTATTTCTTATCTGCAGCTTGGGTTAAATTAAAGTTATTTAGCTATATATAATGGCTATAATAATTCAGCATAATGTGGTGTTTCATCATTTTGAGTTAGCATCTCTTCAGTACTATTATTTAAGTTTAGTGAGTGCATTGCTATTCCCATTCCTTTTGAATCGTTTATGTATAGCATTGGCAGTGTATCTTCTTGCTGGATGCT
>NZ_NPHZ01000006.1:0-79262 GCF_009690945.1 Rickettsiales endosymbiont of Trichoplax sp. H2 | reverse complement strand
TAGTATGCTTTTCTGACTATTATTATTCATAAAGATTTTAAAATTACATATAGCATAGAAATTAACTTATCTATTATTGTATAATAATTCAAGCAGTATCATGATTCACATTTTTTTATTATTTTTTATATAAAAAGTACTGTTGCATAATTGCATGCTAGAAAGATTACTAAATATATTGGGGAACAAATATTTTTATTATTAACTTATATTTAAAGTCTTTTGTATGTTTTTTATTTTTTGATATTTAAATCTAACACCTATGCCTATGAGCCTTACATCTTTTTTTTCTCCTCGCTCTTTTGCTTTTATAAGAAGATACTTTAATTTTGACAACTCTATCTCCCTTCCCTTTCCTTCTGCAGTAGTTTCTGTAAAATCATTAAATTTTAACTTAACAAAACTACTACTTACCTTATTTTTAAATTCTTCTTTAAGCTTATACATTAATTCACTATAAAGATGCTTTAACCCCATATTTAATTCATCAATTGTTTTTAAGTCATTTGGATAAGTTTTTTCAAGGCTAAATGATTTTCTTTTTCTTGCAGATTGAACTTGTCTATTATCTGTACCTCTGGATAAATCATAAAGCTCATTGCCATATTTACCAAATATTTCTATAAGTCTTACTCTTTCATATTGTTGCAAATCCTCACAGGTATTTACCCCCATATTCCTTAATTTTACTGCAGTCGCACTCCCCACTCCGTATATTTTCTTTATATCTAAACTTTTTATAAATTCTTTTATCTCTTTTGGAGTTATTACAAATTGTCCATTTGGCTTCTTCCAATCACTTGCTATTTTTGCAAGAAATTTATTGGGAGCTACTCCAGCTGACGCAGTTAATTTATGCTTTTTATATATTTCTCTTCTAATTGCTTGCGCTATTAATGTTGCACTACCACTATATAACTCACTTCCTGTTACATTTAAATATGCTTCATCTAATGAAAGAGGTTCTATTATATCACTATATTTTTTAAATATTTTGTGTATTTCTGCTGATACCTCTTTGTACTTTTCCATATTAACTGGAAGTAATACTAATAATTCACATTTTTTAAGCGCCTTATATGTCGGCATTGCTGAATGCAACCCATATCGCCTTGCTTCATAATTGCATGTGCATAATACTCCCCTGCTCTTCCCTCCTATTGCAACTGGCTTACCCTCTAAATTTGGATTATCTCTTATTTCAATTGCTGCATAAAAACAATCCATATCTATGTGTATTATCTTGCGCATCTTTTCTGCTTAATACTTGATATCTCACTTTTATTATAATATTCTTTACTTGAATTAAAACCTAATATTTTATCATGATAAAAGCTCTCCCCTTACCTTACGATAAAAATGAATTAGAGCCAACCCTATCTAAAAATACTTTTGATTATCACTATGATAAGCACTATCTAGGATACGCTAATAAACTTAGCGCTCTGGTCAATGGAACAAAATATTATAACATGCTTCTTACAGATATTATTATTGAATCATATAAAAATAATGACACTCCTATTTACAATAATGCAGCTCAGGTTTGGAATCATAATTTTTATTGGAAATCTATAGGTAAGCCACAAAAATGCCCTACTAAATTGATTGAGTTGCTAAATAGAGATTTTGGCAGTTATGATAACTTTATCGAAAAATTTATACAAGCTGGTGTTACTTTATTTGGTAGTGGCTGGATATGGTTAGTACAAGATAAAGAATCCATGAAATTATCGATACTGCAAACTAAAGACGCAGATAATCCATTAATTCTAGATAAAACTCCAATACTAACAATAGATGTATGGGAACATGCATATTATATTGATTATAAAAATGATAGACCAAAATATCTTGATCAAATTATAAAAAATAATATCAAATGGCTTTTTGCTGTAAGTAATCTTAATTAACTATTATAAGTTAAGTATATAATCTTTTTTTATTGATACTTGGCCATGACATTTTATTTACACTTCTCTAATGCCTTTAATTTCAGATATCTCACTAATTGATGCTTAAGAAAAATTTACCTTATACAGTTATAACTAGAGGAAGACAACTTATAATACTGGTAAGTCAGCAAAAATCTATTATTACTTGCTGTTAAAAATAAACAAAGCGGTATAAAATATGGTAAAGTAGCCAGAGGTGGTCCTAAAAAGTGGCTTTTTCAACAGCACCTATTGTTTGTTGTATAAACAGACTTAAAATTCTAATGTCCATTTAAGATCACAATCTAAATTAGACTTGACTATATTAGACTATAGTCTAATATATAAATGAATATAAATATTAAATTCATGGAACGTTATTTAAAATCAATAATTACTCAAGATAGTGAATCTAAGATTATCCTCCTGAGTGGACCAAGACAATCCGGTAAAACAACCTTAGCCAAAAGTTTGTTTAGTACTTATCAATATTTTAATTATGATCTTGAAGAAGATCGAGATATGATTAGAAAAAAACAATGGAAGAGGGATACAGATTGTATCATTTTTGATGAACTCCATAAAATGCAAGACTGGAAGCGTTGGATAAAAGGAATTTATGATACAGAGGGTCTTAAAACTAAATTAATAATAACTGGTAGTGTTAATGTAGAATCTTTTATGAAGGTTGGTGACTCACTTGCAGGAAGATATTTTCATTTTCGCCTGCATCCAATAGATATAAAAGAAGCTGTCCAGTTTATTAAAAACGATCCCCATAAAATATATGAGAAATTAATGAATTTTAGTGGCTTTCCGGAACCTTTTTTGAAATCTACTGAAAGATTTTACAGACGCTGGCAACGCACTCATTTAGATATTATTCTAAGACAAGATTTCCTTGATATTTATGCCGTTAGATCAATAAAAAAAATTGAAATATTATTAGATTTGCTAAAACCAAGGGTTTCAAGCTCTATTTCAATTTACAATTTAGCAACTGACCTACAGGCTGATTCAAAAACGATTAAAAGTTGGTTGCAATTATTAGAGAACTTTTACCTTATTTTTAAAGTAAGTCCTTTCCATAAAAATATAGCTCGATCTATTTTAAAAGAACCTAAGTATTATTTCTATGACACTGCACGAATAAAAGATCACGGAGCAAAAATAGAAAATTTAGTTGCATGTTCTCTTTTAAAAGAATTACACTTTATTGAAGATACACAAGGCTTTACTTGTAAATTGCATTACCTTAGAACAAAAGATGGCAAAGAATTAGATTTTCTTATTTGTGTAGATGATAATCCAGTACTTTGTATAGAAGTAAAATCTTCAGATGAAAAACCAAATAAATCTTTTGCACATTTTAAAAAATATATTGGGATAATTGAGTGTGTTCAATTAGTAATTGGACTCAAAAAAGAATTTGATACAGTCGATAATATTAAAGTAAGAAATTTAGAAAATTTTTTATCTGATTTTGATTTGATGAATTTTATCAAGTGACCAAAATAATCGATTTTAACACTCCCCTCCCCCAGTTAGGTTTTCTTATCTCAGAACCTAAATACACCTAAATAAAACTAATTTCTTTTTCTAAGGACTGTAATGCTGACACTTTAATGACATTAGTTTCACTTGCTTAAATTATCACTTATATTTTTATTTCCCCAATATATTTCTTCAGCAACAGAAACTTCTTTTAGCCTTTTATCAAGTGTAGCAATTTGCGTTTTTTTATTTATTGCTAGTCCTAAATATGTAGCATCATATGATGTAAGATTATATTTTCTTGCTAAATACAGTATTTCTTCTTTATTTGTGTATGATATTGTTACTATCTCTAGACCAGATAAAAATCTTAGCATTTGATGTATATCATTGTTATTAATACGCCCCCTCCTTTCTGAAACAACTATTACATTCAAAATTTCTGCATGAAATATTTCAGGAACAATTATTACATTTCCCTGCATCATAAATTCTAAAATTGACTTAGAATAATGACTTTCTTCATCTTTAAATAAAATACTAACTATCACAGATGCATCTATTACTATTTCACTCACAATATCTGCTTCCTTGATAAATTATATCCTTCAATATTTCATTTTCCTCTTTTTTTAATTTTAATTTTTTATTATCTCTATATTTTATAAAGTCATTAATAGCAGAGGTTGCTTGTTCACTCTTTTGTTTGTATGGCACGATCAAAGCCATGGGCTTTCCTCTTTTTGTAACAATATAATGCACATCAGTACTTTTTACTTCTTTTATAATACTTGAGAATTTTGTTTTAGCTTCAAAAGAAGCTATATATTTATTTTCCATAAGCATTTACTAAACTATATTAATTACTACTATAGCATTATATTCTAAACCAGACAACTAGTATTTATTTACTTCACTACTTTTTACTTTTGCTATATTTTGTTTACTCACTGATAATTCATTTGCTATCCAATTATAGCTTTTTCTAGCTGTTAAAAATATTTTTATCCTGTATTCTTATTTTTGCTTCCCGTTTTACGACCAAACTTTACCCCTTTCTTTTTAGCTCGCTCTACTCCTGCCTTAGTTCTTGTGTTTATCATACTACGTTCTAATTCTTGTAAATAAGCATGCAATACTGTACCAATAAAAAATAGGCATGTAAAAATGCACCACTATATAAGTTAAGAAATTAACTTAATAGAGGTAAAAATTGTATAAGGTGCAGATGTACGAAGAAGTAAGAAGATCAGTATTAGTAGAAGGCCTCAGTAAAAGAGAGGCAGCAAAGCTATATGGGATAAATCGCAAAACAGTAGCGAAAATGTGTAAATATGCTACTCCACCAAAATACAAAAAAAAGGGTAAATTATATCCTAAAATAGGAGAATATAGAGATAAAATAAATTTAATATTCTATAAAAAATGATCTAAAAGTAGGGAAAAAGCAGCATCATACAAGTAAAAGAATATATGATAGACTTAAAAAAGAAGATGGATATAAAGGAAGTTATGATGCTGTAAGAAGATATGTTAATGAGCATAAAGAAATAAAAAAAGAAGTATATGTGCCTTTAAAGCATGAGTATGGTAATGCACAATGTGATTTTGGGGAGTGTATAGGGGTAATAAATGGACAAGAAGTAAAAATAAGTTATATAGTAATGACACTTTATAAAAGTGGAGATATTTTTGCAAAAGCATATTTAGCAGAAGAACAAATATCATGGTTTGATGGACATGTAAGTGCATTTGAGTATTTTGGTGGAGTACCTAAAGAAATTGTATATGATAATGCAAAGATATTAGTAAAAAAAATATATAAATATGGAGCGCGAGATTTAACAAAGAAATTTAGTGAATTAAAATCACATTATTTATTTGAATCGATTTTAACACTCCCCTCCCCCAGTTAAGTTTTCTTATCTCAGAACCTAAATAAAACTAATTTCTTTTTCTTAGTATCATCGTTCTGTAATTTATATAAGCTTTATAATCTATAGTCGTTACTAATTAAACCTTGTCCAAATTAATACTTACTTATAATCTTCATATATTAGCAGATAATACGTACTTCTCCCCCCTTGTTCTCCTAACTTTAAAATTTCTTTTTTTATTAAATCATTAATATCTCTGTTTGCTGTATCCTGAGAACAACTACATATTGTAGCCCATTTAGAAGAAGTTAGCTTTCCATAAAATCCTTCTAATAGCATATTTAGTATCTTCCTTTATCTCGTATTTATAATTATTTCTTCATGCTCTTTCCAAAATTTTGCTTTATATAAAGTAAAACTTAAAGTATCTTCCGAAGCTTTTATTGCTTTTTTTAAACAATCTAAAAACCAAATAATCCATTCCGTTATATCTAGATTCCCCTTTTGACTTTTTTCTAATTTTAAGTAATAATTCTTCCTATCTTTTTGCATTTGAGACGACATGCTGTAAAATCTCTTCCCAGTATTTTCTGACTTAGCCAATAGCATATCCGATAAAGCTCTCCCAATTCTTCCATTACCATCAGCAAACGGATGTATTGTGATAAACCATAAGTGTGCAATTGCAGATTTTAACACTAGATCATCTTTTGTTGCTGAATTAAACCACTTTATAAAATACTGCATTTCTTTATTAAGTCTATCATATGTTGGTGCTTCAAAATGCACAACCTCTCTTCCTATAGGTCCGGATATAACCTGCATTATATCACTATCCTTTTTTCTCCAGCTTCCTACAGTTATTTTATTCATACCACTCCTACCTGTAGGAAATAATGCTGAATGCCAACCATATAATCTATTTTTAGTTAGTGAGGTATAGTAATTTTTTGTTGCATCAAACATTATATCTATTATACCATCAACGTTTCTATCAATCTTCTGCATCACTCCTATATTTATTCCCATTTTTTTTGCTACAGATGACCTTACCTGTTCCTTATTTAGCTTTTCTCCTTCTATTTCACTACTTTTTATTATATCTTCTGTTAAGATTTTAAAAAATCAATCTTATTCTCCGCATAATATGCATATATTACTTATGTTATTCTCCGCATGAAATTTTTCATTTTGTTTAATATTTTAATGATTCTTAATTAAATTTTATTTTTCTATATTTTGCTCATCTTTTATTTTAGCCTTAACTTCTGATATTGTTTTTTGACTCACTGATAATTACTTCGCTATCCAATTATAGCTTTTATCAGCGTTTAAGAATATTTTAATTCTTTCTAATTTATATTCCGTATTACTATTTTTACTCCCTACCCTACGACCAAATTTTATTCCTTTTTTCTTGCTTCTTCAATACCTGCTTTATTCCTGGCATTTATCATACTACGTTCTAACTCTGCAAATACTCCTGCTACTTGAAAAAATGCTTCCCCCATTGGAGATATTGTATCTACCTTATCTCCCGAATCTAATGATATCAAATCTACCTTTTTAGTATTTAACAATTCTATTATTTCTATCAGACCTTTTAATGATCTTGCAACCCTATCAATTTTATATACTACTAACACATCTCCTTTTCTTAAAGCATTAAGAACTTTTTGTAATTCTGTTCTTTCATTATTTTTTCCACTTTGCGCTTCGCTATAAATATCTGCACATCAAAATTTTAATAATCCCTCTTTTTGTATTTTTAAATCTTGACTATTGCTACTTACTCTTGCGTATCCTATTTTCATATTGATCTGTACAAATTAATTTTATTTTTTGAAATATACCATTTTGGCACATATTAGTCGAATTTTCTTTTTTATTGTACAGATTGCTTGAAAAATACTGATTGTTTCAAAAACTTATACTTTCTTTGTACCTCCATACCCTATAATATTAGGACGTATTATAATTTGAATTTATAAATCCAGCCTTTATAAAATTTTTTCTACTTTCAACAATTTAGTTCTATATATAGTTAATTAGGTTGTATTAGCTCTTAGGACTATAAAAGAAATAACTTTTAAACACTTTACCTTTTAGCCGTTTATACTTTTATATGTAGCGGCTTGATTTTATAAATACATGCACTTATAATTTTTTTTGGGCTCAAAATAATGATTTTATAAAATTTTTTAGACCCACATTAAATGATTCTATAAAAACATGGGCTCACATTATTTACAACTGGACTCACATTAAATGATTTTATAAAAAAATTTATTTAAGGAGTGAATTTAGTATTTTTATCTAAAATTTTAATAAGTCATGAAACTTACAAATTTATAATTAATAAATTCTTCATTAGGAACCATCATTTCTTTTCCACAAAAAAGTTTATATTAAAATATTCGCCCTCCTATTTGACTTATAAAACAAATCAAAAAAAGATTGATATATTCAAACTCTGCAACAATTTAATAATGAAATCTGCATTGGTATATAACAATAAAATCTTTAAACACTTCATAAACTATTCTATGCTCATGTGTAAGACGACGAGACCATTTACCTTTTAAATTATATTTTAATACCTCTGGCTTCCCTAAACCTTTCAAAGGTGTTTTTCTTATGTCTTGTATTATTAGCTGAAGTCTTTTATAAATTTTTTTATCTTTTTTCTTCCAATATAAAACATCTTCTGCAGCATTTCTAGTATACTTAATCTTCATCTAATTCTATGAAATCGTTATCCTTAGCTTGCTGAAAAGATTCTTCTAAACGACGTGCATTATTTTTATTTGAAAGCAAGTATAACGTTTCTTTCATTGATTTATAGTCAGCCTCTGTTAACATCACCATAGATTCATGACCTTTTCTTGTGATATAAAGCACCTCTCTATTTTTTGATATTTTATCCATTATTCCACTTAATTGTTTTCTTAGTAATGTATATGTAGTAGACAGCATTTTTTATTGTAGACATATCAACAATGTACATATAGTATGTACTATTTATACATCTTTGTCAACTTTACATCTAATAATAAATTTTTGGCTATCTATCTGAATTTAAACTCTGATAAATTTTATTTTTAGAATCTACTCATATAACTTAATTGAAATTTTATATACTCTATCCTATTACTTAATAAATGTAGTGTAAATAAGTATGTAATACTGCACTAGTAGAAATAAAATAGGCACAAAAATGCACCACTATATAAGTTAAGAAATTAACTTAATAGAGGTAAAAATTGTATAAAGTGCAGATATATGAAAAAGTAAGAAGATCAGTATTAGTAGAAGGTCTCAGTAAAAGAGAGGCAGCAAAGCTATATAGGATAAATCGCAAAACAGTAGCGAAAAAATGTAAATACGCTACTCCACCAAAATACAAAAGGAAAAAAGGTAAATTATATCCTAAGATAGGATAATATAAAGATAAAATAAATTTAATATTAAAAAATGATTCAAAAGTAGGGAAATAACAGCATCATACAAGTAAAAGAATATATGAAAGACTTAAAAAAGAAGATGGATATAAAGGAATCTATGATGCTGTAAGAAGATATGGCAATGAGCATAAAGAAATAAAAAGAAGTATATATGCCTTTAAAGCATGATTATGGCAATACACAATTTGATTTTGGGAAGTGTATAGGGGGGTAATAAATGGACAAAAAGTAAAAATAAGCTATATAGTAATGACATTGTGTAAAAGTGGAGATATTTTTGCAAAAATATATTTAACAGAAGAGCAGATATCATGGTTTAATGGTCATGTAAGTGCATTTGAATATTGGTGCCAATAAGGAAGTAAAAATGCACCACTATAGACACGCAAAAGATACCGTCTTAAAAGTCAAATAAAAATCATAAATTATAATTAAATGTTGTATTATTTTTTAAAATAACAAAGACTATATGTAGCAATTTACGCATAGCAGCACCAATAATAGAAAAAACATGCTTACCCTTATTTTCTAAAACTTTACAAAATTTAGAGATATAAGGATTATACTTTTTGGCAACAATAGCAGGAAAGAAAAGAGCTTTACGAAGACGCTTAGCACCTATTTTTGATAATTTAGATTTTCCTTTAACAGAGGAGCCAGAAAATTTTTGAGAAGGAGATAAACCAGCGTAAGCTGCAAGTTGTTTAGCGTTATTAAAAGTATTGATATCAGGGATTTCAGCTAATAAGGTAATTGCAGAGGTTTTAGCTATACCTGGAATGGTTTGTAAGTTTTTATAAGCCTGATTAAGATAAGAAGATTTAATAAGCAAGGAATCAACTTTTTGACGTAAATCATTTATTTGAAATTTAATTTTAAGTTTTAAGTCCTCCCATACTTTAGATACTAATTTAGATTTATCAGATTTTCTTTCAAGCTGATTAATAACCTGATTATATTGAATTTTTAAGCTATCAATACAACGTGATAATTCTCTAAGCTCTTTGATTTCATTAGGAAGTGGCTTCCATAAATTTGGGTTATATTTATCACAGTATTCGGCAATTAACTGGGCATCAATTTTATCAGTTTTATGCCTAGATAATTTGCTTTTAGCATAAGATTTAATACAACTTGGATTTACAACACTGACTTTATAACCATGTTTATACATAAACTCAGCTAAAGCTTCTCCATAAACCCCTGTTGCTTCTAAACATATGTGTATATTGTTACTTGTATATTGATTAATCCAAGAAATTAATGATTTAAAACCTGAATTGTTGTTAATGAATTTTTTATTATTATGTTTATCACTAATATATCTAGAAACATCAAAATGTTTTTTAGAAATATCAATACCTAAAATAATCTTGCTCATATTTGCTCCATATAATATTATTAAGTGAGTCATTGCTATACTTATTAAATACAGAGTAAGCTTATAGCTTCTCTAAGATACCGTCCAGCGGTGACTCAAACAGAAGAGTGTTCTCGTCTTTTCCACAGACTTTCTCAGTCTTAGTGTACCATCAGAATCATCTCTTCTAGCCATTAAAAGTTAGCTACACTCTTAATGTTCTTTTATCAAGATATAAGTGCACCAGTAAAATCTAAATAGCCATAGACTCTTTTCATTATTTTTATTTTGGTAGTGAGTAAGAATATTTAGCTGAGTGAGCCAGAGTGTAGCTCAAGCGAAGCTAAATGTTCGGATATTTAAATCATTACTTAATCGTTATTTTCGTTTAGCTATAGAATTGCTAAATCTGTAGCTATCGCCATTCATTTCAATAATATTACTGTAATGAGTAATTCTATCTAATAATGCAGCTGTAAGCTTATCTGATTTTAAAGCTTGGATCCAATCTGAGAATTCAAGATTACTTATCATAATTAATGAGCTAACTTCATATTGTTGATTTATTATATCATACATAAGCTCTGCTCCAGTTGCTGATAAAGAAACATAACCTATTTCATCTATAATTAATAATTTTTGCTTTGATAATTTATTATGTAATTTTGATAAACTAAGTTCATCTCTAGCCTCCATGAGATCATTAGCTAATTTAGCAGCTGAAGTAAAATATAATTATAATATTACTAATATAATATGTATATAATATTTTTGTACTATTATTTATATATTTTATAACTATTAATTTACTATTATATAAACCTATTTATAATAGTAACATTAAGACAAATATGACTTTAATAATTCTATTGCAAAGATAATATAATTGACTAAAATTTTTGCCTGAGACTTACTCTACTAAATATTATTACTGAATCTCACAAGAGAAATAAATTTTAAAAAAAATTTTATATTTTTTATAGTGTATTTATACGTTCTTACTGATAAAATTTTTTTTTGGTTTCTATAAACCTTGCTTTAAAAATCGTTCTATAATGGATATAAAAAGAAAAATTCTTTGCAATCTAAGTTTTAAGACGTATTTTAAAATCATTATTTTACAGGTTTTTGCTTGATTTTTGAGACTATATCTTAAGTGACTATTTTTTATCTTACTGGTGCAGTATTGAATGCTTATTTACAGTAAAGTGTCATTGTCAATTAAAATTGTACCATTTATGTATAAATTTTTTAAGTCATGTAACCTCCTTTTTAGTTTTCATTCTAAAACTTTTTCCGTTTATACTTACAATAGATGCATGATGTATTATACGGTCTACAATAGCTCTAGTAAGCACTTGCTCGTCAAATATATCATTCCATTGTTCTATGATTTTATTTGTTGTGATAATGGTAGATTTAGTTTCATATCTTTTAGAAATAACATAAAAAAAATCATCAGTAGAATATTTAGGTAGCTGCTTAAAGCCTAATTCATCTAAGATTAGCAGGTCATAATTAATAATTTGCTTTAATTTTTTATGATAACTATTATCAGCCCTTGCCATATGCAGATTATATAATAAATCAGATACAGTAGTGAAGTATACGCTATGATCCCTAGCCAATACCTTTATAGCTAAGGCTATTGATAAATGAGTTTTTCCTGTGCCTGAGCTACCTATAAAAACTACATTTTCATGAGATTTTATGAATTTACAAGTTGCCAAATCACTTATTAATTTCTTATCAATGCTAGACTGGAAGCTAAAATCAAAATCTTCTAATTGCTTGATTACAGGTAGTTTAGCTGCTTTTTTTCTTTTTTTGTAGCTATTATCATATCGATTACTTTTTCATCTTCACATAAAATTTCTAATAATTCTGTATATGATAATTTATTATTATTAGCATATGTAATTCTTTCTTCTAATGTAGCAACCCATTCCTGCTAATTTAAATGTATTAAAATCCTTAATTATATTTTGCATAGTTACCTCCAATACTCTAATTCAAAGGTAGATTAAAACAATTATTCTCTAAGATTCTTTTTATTATTATGTATGAATATATTCCAAAATGCAGTGCTCTTTTGCAGGCTAAATCTATAATTTCATCACTGTATGTTTTTCTCAAACTTATGACTGTAATGACCCCCAAAAATCAGACCAAAGTAAGAGAGACATTTTAGATAAAAAAATGTATAAAAAATAAAACTAAAAATTGGTAAAAAATTATGGGCAAACAAAAAAGTTATACAAAAGAATTTAAATTCAAAGTAGCAATAGAAATGATAAAAGGAGATTTAACAATTGCAGAAATAATCTCAAAATATCAAGTGCCAAGATCAGTATTAAGTAAATGGAAAAAGCAACTATTAGATAATGGTCCTGAAATATATAAAAAAGGCAATCAACCAGTACAAGCTTATAATAATGGTAATATGGAAAAATTACATGCAACGATAGGGAGGTTAAAAGTAGAGAATGATTTTTTGCAACAAGCCTCCTCCAAGTTGATGTTATAAAGAAGCGTAAAATGATAAATAGAAGACATCAACAGCTGAGTGTGAGAAGGCAAAGTGAGCTTTTAAAAATAAATAGATCTATGATATATTATGAGGAGTCAGATAAAAGTGAAAACTTTATACTAAGCAATAAGATAGCTGAAATATATTCTTTATATCCTATATATGGGTATCGTAGAATAACAGCAATACTGGCAAGAGAAAATATATCAGTAAATCATAAGAGAGTGCAAAGATTAATGAGAGAAATGGATTTATATGCTATTTATCCAAGGCCTAATACTAGCATTAAAAATAAGGAACAAGTAGTATACCCATATTTATTAGAAGACGTAGTGCTAACAAAACCTCATCAAGTATGGCAGGTTGATTAACATATTTAAGAACCACAAAAGGTTTTATGTATTTAGTAGCAATAGTGGATATGTACAGTAGGATGATTGTTGGCTATAGGTTGAGTAATAGTTTATGCACTGAAAGCTGCAAATCAGCATTGGAAGATGCGCTATTAAAGTATGGAACACCTCTAATACTAAATAGTGATAAAGGTAGCCAATTTACAAGTGAATCTTGGGTTAAAACTTTAGTTCATTATGAGATAAAGATTAGCATGACTGGTAAAGGCAGATGTGCTGATAATGTTTATGTTGAAAGATTATGGAGAGCTTTTAAATATGAAGGTTCTTATTTATATCAGTGGAATACTGTAGAGGATTTAAAGTCCACTATTACTAAATGGGTGTATTGGTATAATTATAATAGACCGCATCAATCGTTAAATTATAGCACTCCAGCTGAGACTTTATATAAAGCTTATAGTAGTAATAGTATTTATTTGAATTTTAAAGATTTAAATATTGCTCAGGAGGTTAAAATGTAATATATTAAGGGTTAATAATTAACAAATAATGTCTCTCTTTTTGAGTCATTTTTGGTCTGACTCATTGGGGTCACTTCAGACTCCTTTTATTACTCTATACCAATCTTGCTTATGTTTCTCCTTTACCTCTAAATAAAAAGCATAGCTATGATTACCTATATTCCTCATCTTATATTCATATAATGCATCATGCTGTTCAAATCCAGGACACAATACTTTATATTTATCATAGTGAGCTGTATTAGTGCTAAATACTCCTTTGCCTTTAGATCTTTCATGAGTTGCAATCAATTCATTCTCGATGTCATATATTTTTAATATCTTACTATTTAAAGATATATAGATATCATCTCCCACATATTTTACTGGCACTGAATAATAATTACTATCTATGATTATATGACAATCTTTACCTACTCTACGCCTATGCCATGAGCTTATATTATATTCAGTATTTGGCACAGCTTAAGCATTGCTTCTTTCTCTTTATTTATATACATTTCTATTGGCTTTTCTTTTGTTGTGCTGTGTTATACTATCATTAGCTTTTTCCTGCCATTTGCGCAGTTGACAATTCATCTCTTCATTATTTTACTCCCTCCCTGCAAAAAAATTATTCTTCACATATTTAATTCCACTCTCTACTTTTCCCTTCTCCTGCGGCTTATATGGCCTACATGCAGATAACATAGTTCCATAATGATCTGCCATTGATTTATATTCTTTTTGGTACATTGGCTCATATATATCTACCTTTGTCACTCCTGCTTTTAGATTATCTAATTTGATAACCTTTGGCACGCCACCAAAATCTATAAATGCATTAATATAGCAGTTTATACATGTTTCTATTTTTTGATCAAACACTATCTCCCAATAATCATATCTGCTATAACTTAACCTCATATTGAATATATATGCCTTACGAAGCTTACCATCTTTATCGTGCTTCCTACCTATATCTCCAAAATCTACTTGCGCCTCTTCTCCTGCTTCTGTTTGCAATCTGATACAAGTATTATTTTTTATTTTATGTCTCCTAATATAATGGCTCAATGTACTATATGAACATTCAAGCCCTTTTTTCTTCAACTCTTCATAAATCCTAACCATACTCAAATTTTGTGATATAAAATCTACCACCTCTTCATGCCACTTGGTTACTTGTGATTCTCTTTTATAATTTATTGGCTCTTCTATTTTTTCTTTTTCATATTTTTTTATAATTTTTCTTATTGTATCTCGGTGAATATTAGTTGTCCTTGATATTTTACGTATCTTCATTCCTTGTTCATATAAAGTCAATATTGTTGTGTACATAGCCGCTCCTATCATTTTTATACTTTTTATCTTTATTATATTTCCAAAAAGTATATGTTATTTAACTTCTTTTTCCTGGTACAATTTTCATTAGCACAGGTGGTACATTATTCATTAGCACTGACAGTAAAGCCTTTATTTTTTAATAATGTTACTATTATAAATAGGTTTATATAATAGTAAATTAATAGTTACAAAATATATAAATAATAGTACAAAAATATTACATACATATTATATTAGTAATATTATAATTATTAATAGTTATACAGAAATAGGTAAACCAATTCAGTTATTTATTTAAATATTTTAAGAAACTTTTCAAACACTCCCCTTCCCTATTAGTGATTATAAAATAGAATAAGTTACTCTAAAAAATATTTATAATATAAACATATTATATACATATTACTTTCATATTTATTTAATAACTTTTATTTTTATGTTATCTACTTTCTAATTCCATTATTAAGATATTGACATGTGTTTAGAAGCAACAGGGCTTCATGGAGAAGTTTTAGCTGAGTTTATGTATAAATATGGTTATAAAGTTAGTATTGTAAATCCAAGTTGTATAAAATCTTATGCTAAAACAAATTATCAACGCACAAAACTGATAAAAAAATAATTTACATAAAAAAGTTGATTCCTTGTTTATTAAATCTTGTTATCTTAATCAGGCTTATAAAAACTTACAAAGTTCCAAGTATAGCTAATACCTCTGCAATTATTTTATTAGCTGAAATCCCTGATATTAATACTTTTAATAACGCTAAACAACTTGCCACTTACGCTGATTTATCTCCTTCTCAAAAATTTTCTGGTTCATCTGTTAAAGGAAAAATCTAAATTGTTAAAAAAAGGTACTCAACGTCTTTGTAAAACTCTTTTATTTCTTGTTATTGTTGCCAAAAAATATAATTTTTATATTTCTAAATTTTGCAAAGCTTTAGAAAATAAGGGTAAACTTCTTCTTATAAAATTAACTTTGTAAATTCCTTATTTCTCTCTCAGTATAATTTTCTGTATATATTTCTATTAAATATTCCACAGCTATCTTTATTTCAAGCTCAGGTCATATATTATAAGTTTTTTATTTCCTGTATAACAAATTTGGATTACAAGTAGTTAATAAGTTAATATAAAAAAGTTATCAAATAAATATGAAAGTAGTATGTGCATAATATGTTTATATTATAAATATAATATTTTATTAATAAAAATTAGTTATTCATAAATATTTTTTAGAGTAACTTATTCTATTTTATAATCACTAATAGGGAAGGGAAGTGTTTGAAAAGTTTCTTAAAATATTTAAATAAATAACTGAATTGGTTTACCTATTTCTGTATAACTATTAATAATTATAATATTACTAATATAATATGTATGTAATATTTTTGTACTATTATTTATATATTTTGTAACTATTAATTTACTATTATATAAACCTATTTATAATAGTAACATTAAGACAAATATGACTTTAATAATTCTATTGCAAAGATAATATAATTGACTAAAATTTTTGCCTGAGACTTACTCCTCTAAATATTATTACTTTTATTTTTTGTAAATTAATATACTAATAATTAGATTCACTATAGTAAAACTTAATATATTAGAAGTTAAAACTAAAATTGTAAATGTACTTTTAACAATATTACCTATACTTAGTAATATATTCTATAAATAATTAGCTAGTTTATGCGGAGTAGTATTTTACCCTAAATAAAGTAGGAAAAGAAATTAGTATTGTACTACAATAGAAGAACAAATAAATTGCTTTTTTTAATTAATATTAAAAGCAGACATATATAATAAAACTATATAACTTTTTTAAACATCTTTTTCTTTTTTTAATAAAGTATATTTACACTTATAAATATAAATTTTACGTGAATTAAATATTATATTATAAAAATAATACAATATTAATACGTAAAAAATATATTTTTCTTTTTTTTATATTGAAATAATAATATTTTTGCACTATTATTGTAATAAATAATAAACGTATTATATGTCAAAAGTTATAGCGGTAATAAATCAAAAAGGTGGTGTTGGAAAATCAACAATATCTGTTAATTTAGCATATGAATTAGCTAACAAAAAGAAAAAAACACTAATAATTGATTTAGATCCCCAAGCACATTCAAGTTGTATATATTGTAATAAATTTGATAAAAATAAGTCTATAAATGTTATTTTTGAAAAGAATGATTATAACTTTAAAGATATTTTACACAAAGCAATTATTAATAATATCCAACATGAATATTTAGACATAATACCATCAAACATACATTTAGCAATGGTAGCAGAAACAGCTAATCAAAAAATTTTTAGAGAAAAAATTATTAAAAGATTGCTTGAAAAATTAAAAAACTTGTATGATTTTATTATTTTAGATTGCCAACCAACATTAGGTATACTAGCAATTAATGCAATTTATGCAGCAAATATTGTTATTGTACCTACTAATTTTGGAAAATACTCACTAGATGGAATTAGTGATTTACTACAATCTATAAAGTCAATTAAAATAGACCATAAATTTAAATATTATATATTACGAAATATGTATGAAAGACGCAACTCCCAAACTAATAAGTTTATCAATCAACAACTCCAAGAAAATATGAGTGAAAATTTATTAGATACTGTTATAAGAAAAAATGAAGCAATTAATCAATCTCAAATTAACGAAGTGCCAGTAAAATGTTTTAACCCAAATTCTAATGGAGCACATGATTTTGAACAACTTACAACAGAACTATTAGCTTATGTCTAAAATAGATTTTAATAAAAAAACAAAATTAACTGATAATTTATTAGAAAAAAAAGAAAATTTAAAGATAATTGATCAAAAAAATATAGTATATAAAAATAAATCCTTCAGATTTAGGGCAGGGGATTTATATAGAATAAAAAAAATACTAAAAAAAACTAATGAGGCTTCAAATTCAACCATATTTAAAGAAACTGATATAATTAGAGGACTTTTAGCATTAGGTGATGAGATATCTGGAGAAAAAATTATTTCATATATAAGAAAGAGTATATAAATAAATTAACTTCCCCCAAATATAGCGATATTATTTTAATATCTATAGTATAAATATAATAAAAAAATAATATTAAATATTATTTTTTTATTATTAATTCAATATGTTCACTTTATTTTAATATTATTTGTAGATAAATTTAAATAATATTACAAACTTATTCATAAATATTATTTGACATAAAAGATGTATATTATTATATTAGCAATATAAATATTATTTTAAGGAGTGCATGTCTACATATAAATTAACGCCTGATGGTAAAGTTAAGATAAGTATTAATATTCCTTTAAATACATTAAAAAAATTAGATGAGGTACGAAAAAAAGAAAAAAAAACTAGATCAAATTGGATAACACAAGTGATACTGGAGAAATTTTCTATTACATTAGAAAAATCTTCATAAGTAAAAAAACGAGGCACACTTATGCACCTCGCCTTAATTTCGCAACTTAAGTATACTCTATGTGGAGTAAAATGCAAGTGTATTTTGTGCTTTTTATAAAAAAAGAGGTACTTATGGTAAATAAATTTATATATCAAAATACATTAAAAGAAAATATAACTTATTATAAATATAATTATGAAATTTTATTCAATTTATTTGGATATAAAAAAACAAATTTTTTAAATAAATTAAATTATTGGATTCATAAATGTGGGCGTCAAATAGATAATTCTAGTAACTTATGGGTATACAACCCTCTACAAGAATGGGCTCAACAACTTAATTGTTCTATTTCTACTATAAAAAGGGTCATTAAATATCTTGAAAAAGAAAATATTATTTTCTCGCAAAAACCTAATGCAAGAAAGTGGAATCATACTAAATGGTACTCTATAAACTATGAAAAATTAAATTTATTATTAAATATTGAAAAAAATGAACATCTTTTCTTTAATAAAAAAAGAGCTAATCGAACAGTCCAAAAAGAACCAATCATTATATATAACAATAATAATAACTATACAAGTAGTATATCTTCTTTTGAAGAAAAAACCAAATTAAAAAGAGAAGAAGCAATAATAAAAAATATGGTATATCTATGGAATAAAGTATTTGAATATTCATTAAAACCAATCAAAGCTTACTGTAATAAAAAAAATCAATATATATTACTAAATCTATATAAAACTATATTTAAGAGTGATTTAAATAAATGGAGAGAATATGCATACAAAGTAAATAGTAGTCAATTTTTAATGGGGGAAAAGAAAACGAAAAATAATTTCAAAGCATTGTTTAGTTGGTTAATAAAAGAAGAAACAATAGAAAAGATATTAAATGGAGAATATGGAGTAGGAGACAGAGAACTAGATATAAACAATATATCAAAAAATATAGAAGAGAAAAAGGAAGAAATAGTGAATAAAATGGATAAAAAGTTATCAGAATATATGAAAATAAAAATAAATGATAAAGAAGAAAGAGAAAAATTTATAGAATATATTAGAAGTGCGAGTACAACAGAAGATGATAGTTATGGTGTATTAAAGAATATAATAAAACAAGTGCCAAAAAGTTATATATTGGAAAGAGAAGAGTATAAAGGAATAAAAGAAAATATATATGAAAGTTATGTAATGAAGAAATATCTAGGGTATACTAAATTAGATATTAGAGAAAAAATGAGAGAGAGGACAAAAAAAATAGATGAGATAGATAATGTAGAAGAGAAAATGAGATTATTAAAAGAAATAGAAGAAAAGATAAAAACAAAAGAGTGTATAGCAAATAATCTACAAAGCAATGAAGAAATGGGGAATTATAGTTCAGGGTTGTTAGAATTAATATTACTATCAAATCCAAAAAAAGAATCAAGGTATTTAAAAGGCTCGTCAGGAGAAAGCTCAATAATGGATTTAGTAACATGATCAATAGAAACAACAGAAGAAATTATAAAAGTAGCTTTTTTAATATTAAAAGCGATTTCAGTTAAAGAATGGATAGAATGAAAAGAAAAAGATTTGATGATGTAAAATGCAACAATATAATCGATTAAATAAGATATGCTTTTAGAAGAAAAGGATTCATAATTAGGAGAAATAAGAAGATTGTTTGAAGAAGCATAAGAAATAGTGCAGAAGGTAAATGAAAGAAAAGTAGAAATTACAGAATAAAAGATAGGTAAAGAAAATATAAATCCAGAAGTAGTAGACAAGACAAGAGGAGCTCGTAATTGGTTGGGCAGTTTTGTAACAAAGTAAAGGATAAATTCCATAGATATCAATAAAAATCTCATCCGTACAGCAATCTTTGCCATCCCTTATTTACTATTAGTCTTAAGTTACTTTTTTAATAGCTTTTTTATTGTATGAGCTCGGGGTTATATATAAAGGATATCATAGTATAATGAAGGGCAGAGAGAATATAAAACCTATATTATTTTTTGCTGCTATGGAAGCTAGAAAATCTAAAACTGAATTAAAAAGTTTTTATGAAAAATTAATTTCTAACGGAAAGAAGAAAATGGTTGCGTTAACAGCTTTAATGCACAAAATAATTGTGATTGCTAATGCTAAAATACGGGATTTATTGAAGCAATTAGAATCAATAAAAATTTAAATTACATTTTTTAAAAAACATAGTTGATATCAGATACAAGCTGCTATATGCAGGGTAGTTATTTTTTATTAAGTTCATTAAAAATAAAAGTATAAAAGCGAGCAACTTCTTTTAAAGAGTTATATCTACCACTTTGTCCATTATGACCACTATTCATTTCAGTATATAATAAAATAGGATTATTACTAATATTAAATTCTCTTAATTTAGCAACCCATTTAGCGGATTCCCAATATGTAACTCTAGGGTCGTTTAAACCAGATGTAACAAAAATAGAAGGGTATTGTTGAGACTTAACATTGTCATAAGGAGAATAAGATTTAATATAATTATAGTAAACTATATCTTTAGGATTTCCCCATTCTTTATAATCAATAGAAGTTAAAGGTAAACTACTATCAAGCATAGTATTTAAAACATCTACAAATGGCACCCTAGTAATGGCAATCTTAAAAAGATCAGGACGTTCATTAATAACAGCTCCAATAAGCATACCACCAGCACTTTCACCTGAAATAATTAAATTCTCAGAAGATGTGTAATTGTCTTTAATTAAATGTTCAGCGCAGGAAATAAAATCTGAGAAAGTTATTTTTTTATTAAGAAATTTAGCATTTTGATGCCAATTATACCCTAAATCATCCCCACCTCTTACATGGGCTATAGCAAAAATAACACCTTTATTAATCAAAGGTAAAATTTCCTCATTAAAAGATGGTTTAATAGAATGACCATAGGCTCCATACCCATATAAAAGTAAAGGGTTGGTATTAGAATTATTTTTAAATAAATCTTTTTTATATACTAAAGAAATAGGAATTAAGGTATTATCGGGTGCTTTAGCATATACTCTTTCAGAGTAATACAAATTTTTGTTATAATTAGGTACTTTTTTAATTTTACGAGTTATTAATTTTTTGTTGTTGTAATCATACTCAAATGTTGTATCTGGAGTTATTAAAGAAGAGTAGCTTATCCTGGCTAAATTAGAGTCATAAGTTGGAAAATAACCCAAGGCACTATATGCTTTCTCGTTAAAATTAATTTCTTTTGGTTTACCAAAGTTATCAAAAATAATTATTTTATCGATGCCATTAACTTTTTTATTAAGTAATAAATAATTTTTTGATAAACTAATACTAGTAAGGTAAGAATTCTTATTATGTGGGATAATTTCTATTGATTTACTAATATCACTGAATGACTTTACATTTATTTTAATAAGTCTAAAATTTTCTCCTTTATCGTTAATTTTTATATAAAAATAATTATTTTTATGTTCTACTGAGTAAAGTATTTTATGCTGACGTTTATATAATAAGGTAGGCTTATGAGATGTGGCATATTCTAGATTTATAAACCATACCTCATTTTCATCTAAACTACTTGTGTATATAAACAAGTATTTATTATCAGAAGATTTACTAATTTTGATATGAAAGCTTTCATCATTTTCTTTAAATACTAATTTGTCAAAAGATTGATCATTATTTAATTCATGGTAATAAACACTATTAGATTTCCAATTTTTATTTAATTTTATATAGAAAAAACCTTTATTGTCATTATCCCAAATTATATTACCTATAGTATTATGAATATTATCGTTAGATAATTTATTTGAATCTAAATCTTTAATATTAATGGTATAGTTTTCTTTGCCATTTAAATCTACAGAATAAGCTAATAATTTATGATTTTGAGAAACAGAAAAAGTTCCCATAGCAAATGTAGTATTATTTTGTGCTAATTGATTTTGATCTAAAATTATTTCTTCATTTGCATCCATACTTTGGTATTTTCGGCAAATAACAGGATAATTTTTATCTTTGATAACTTTTGAAAAATAAAAAAAATTATCTTTTTTTATAGGATAAGTTTCCTCATAATCTATAATATTATTTTTTAGTTCTTTATAAAAAGAGGATTCAAGTTCTTTAAGGGGTTCAAAAAATTTATTTGTGTATGTATTTTCAGATTTTAGATGATTAATTATTTCTTTGTTAAATACATTTGGCCAATTTTTATCTCTAAGCCAGTAGTAATAATCATTTATTTCTTCATGATGATTTTTCACTAAATGGTTTATTTTATCAGCAGTAGGTTGGTTATTTACTTTATTTAACATATAGATTACTGTAATTGTAGCAATTATGGTAACTAGAAATATTATTAAAATGATTAGTTGTTTCATATGCCATACTTATTTTTAATGTATTTTTGGTAGTATATATCATCAATATCTTCTTTGAATCTACTTCTAATTAAAGTATTAGAATTCGGTAATAAAGATGCGAAGGTATGAATATTTTTATGTAAAAAATCATTAAATGCCTGAAATTTCCCAAGTTCAATTTTTTCTTCTAAATTGACTATGGACTTATTAGCGTGGTGCATAATTTGTGCAGCAATTATTAATCCTAAACTATAGGTTGGAAAATAGCCAAAACACCCTATAAACCAATGTATATCTTGTAAACATCCTTCTTTATAATTTTTAGGAGTAATGCCAAGTAAATTCTTATATTCTGTATTCCAGATGTCAGGCAAATCATTCACAGTAATATCATTATTAATAAGTGCCTTTTCTATCTTATATCGTATATAAATGTGTATATGATATGTTAATTCATCTGAATCTACTCTAATAAGGGAAGGTTGTAAAAAGTTAATAAATTGATATAAAGTTTCCTTGTTGAAAAATATATTTTTTTAAAGATTTTTTTTAAGTAAGGAAAGAGAAAATTAATAAAATTTTTACTTTTACCTAATTGATTTTCATAGATTAATGATTGACTTTCATGAATTCCCATACTTAAATAACTGCCAACTGGTTGGTAGAGCCATTTAGATGGTAAATTATTAACGTAATTAGCATGTCCAGCTTCATGTATTGCTCCATAAAATGATTGGGAAAAATCATTATAGTTAAATTTTGTAGTTAATCTTATATCTGATGCACTTCCTCCACAAAATGGATGGCAGCTATTATCAATTCTACCTTTTTCAAAATCAAAGCCAAGATCATATAAAATAAATTCTATAAGCATTTGTTGCTTTTCAATATTATAGTTTGAGGATATAGAAGTTGGATAGGAGGTCCTTAATTCACTAATTGTAGATATAACAAAATTAAAAGTTGAATTTAATAATTTATCAATAAACTCTATTTTTAATCCAGGCTCATATTCATCTATTAAAGCTTCATATGGAGTGCTATTAATAACTTCAGATTTAAATTTAGCAAATTTTCTTATGTTATCTAATAAACAAGCAAATTCGGATTTTACAATATTATAATCATTTTTATTTTTAGCTTCCTTCCAAAGAGATGCTGTTTTAGTTACAGATAAAGATAAATTAGCAATAACTTCTGAAGGAATGACAGCATTAAGTTTTATTTTTTTTTTCATTAATTTGAAGTTTTGAAGCTGCCAATTATCTAGTTTGTTAATATTTACTTCTTCACAAAGTTTTTGTGCTTTATATGATGAAATCATATTATGCATAATTTTTGAAATTAAAGAAATTTGCTTACTTCTTTCTGTAATAGCATTGCTAGGCATATAAACTTCTTTATCCCAATTTAATATTGATAAGTTTGTTTTTAATAAACCTATTTCTTCAAATAATTTTTCTAATTGTAAATATTCTTTCAAAATGTTTTACTGAGTTATTAATTTTTTACAGTATATAACGTAAAATTATTCAATAAAATATTTAATTTAGATAGTTTTATTATTTTGTTATATCTTTTTATAGCATTAGTTATAGGTATAAAATCTAAACCAATTATAAATTCAATTAAAGAATATTCAATTGGGAGCAATTATACTATAGCGGCTTTGGTATGTACTTTTTTTGCTACTGAAATAGGAAGTGGAAATGTAGTTGGAATAACTGCCAAAGTATATTCAAAAGAAATATTATTTGCAGTTATCAATTCTGTAGCAGTAGCAATTAATTATTTAATAGTAGCATATTGGTTATCTAATAAATATAAGCAATTATCTGGTTGCATTTCTATATCTGATTTTATTAGTAAAGGTTACGGCCAAAATGCTAAAATAATTGTATCATTAGTAGGTTCAATGATGTGTGTTGGTGTTATAGCTGGACAAATAATAGCGATTAGAAGTGTATTAAGTTGTGTATATCCAATTAATCAAGAAATTGCAACTTTATCAGCAGGAGTTGTTTTTTTGATATACACCTCTCTTAGAGGAGTCAAAGGAGTTGTATTAACAGATATTTTTCAATTTTTACTCTTAATAATTATTATTCCATTAATCGCTTCCATTTTAGTGGAGCAAGTTGGAGGTTTTAATAAAATAGTATCTATTTCTATGGAGCAATATAATAATAACAAATTATCATATAAAAATTTTATTGATTATTCAGCATTATTTATTTGGTTTATGATACCAGGATTTTATCCTTCAAAAATGCAGAGAATTATAATGGCAAGAGATAAAAATCATTTGAAGAAAATGATGCTATATTCTGCCTTTCTTCAAATTCCATTAGGGATAATGATTATATTTATAGGCGTTGGAGCAATTCAATTATTTCCTAATGCAAGTGAAAATTCAGTACTTATTGAAATTATTAAACACCTAATTCCTATAGGTATTAAGGGGATTGTTATTGCAGGTATAATTGCAGTGGCAATGTCAACTGCTGATTCAGATTTAAATGCATCAAGTGTGATATTAGGTGAACAGATATTTAATTCTAAATATCTAATAAATATTAATGAAAAAAGAAAATTATTGATAATTAAACTTGTTTCGTTATTTTTAGGCTTATTATCAATAATTTTAGCGTTTAAGTTTAATGATATATTAAAGATTATATTATTTTTTGGTTCATTCTATAGTGCAATTATTACGATTCCTACTATAGTATTATTATGCGAGATTAAGCTAAAAAAATATTATTTTTATACTAATGCAATATTGGTGATATTAACTATTTTAATTACGGGTGAGATAAATAGCAAAGATTATAAGTATATATTTATATCTTTACCAATGTTTATATCCATAAGTATTTTCTTTATTTTTATAATAAACCAGAAGGTATTTAAAAAAAATGGCATTTAATTTTATTGAAAAATTAAATAATTTTTTTAGTTCTAAAACACAAGAAGAAGAAATAGACTTTAATGTCTTTATATCCTTTTCTTGTGTAAATATATTGATTCCATTTTTTATATGGGATTATAATAAAGCATTTGTAGACGATGCAATTATATTAAGATTTATAAGTGGTACAATATTAGCTGTGCTTCTTTTTAGAGAATATTGGTTTATCATTATAAGAAAGTATTTCCCATTAGTAATACATTTTACAATATTTTTAACGCTATTATTAATTCCTATTTTGCATTTTTTATTTAATAATAATCAATCTTGGCTAGTTAACTTATTGATTAATATATTAATTTTATCTACACTAATTACTTGGGATATATTTGTGATATTTATTATTTTTGCACAAATTATTTTTTTTGTTATGCAGAATATCTATGAGATTCAAATTAAGAATGATTTATGGGTAAGTTATACGTATTGTACGGTCATTTCAATAATAATCTCTATAATATTTTCAAGAATACGGCTTAACAAGTATAAGGCTAATTTATCAATTGCAAAAGCACTAAGTTTATCAATAGCTCATGAGTTAAGAGGCTCTATAAGTATAATTAATAATAATGTTTATGTATTAGAGAAGATACACAATCTAAAGGAATCAAATTATATAAATGAACTAAGTAAAAGCATAAAATTTGCGGAAGAAATAATAGAAAAAATGTTATTACAATTTAGGGAAAATATTAAAATAGATTGTCAATATATAAAGTGCATTAAGATAGTTGAGGAATTTATAAATGAGTGCCATCCTAATATTAGAGAATATGTTAAGCTATCTATTAATATAGATAATAATATTATAACTTATGTAGACAAGAAATTATTTAGTTTAATTTTGTTAAATATATTTAAAAATGCGTTAGATGCTATGATGGATAAGGAAGATAAGAAGATAGATATTTATACAAAATTAGTAAATAAAAAAGTGATTTTATCAATAAAAGATTATGGCAAAGGCATAATTGGTAGTAATGTACAAAAGATTTTTTATTCATTTTTCTCTGAAAAAAATGATGGTACGGGGATTGGATTATTTTTTTGCAAAAGATTAATTAAAAAAATGAATGGTGATATATATTGTGACTCATCATATGGAGAATATACAGAAATAATGATAGAATTACCAATAGCTAATAATATGAATAAATAAAAAATGTTTTGTTATAAATATCCTTGTAAAATAGTAGTAGTTGAAGATAATTTAAGAGAAATACAGTCTTTAAAAGCTGCCTTAAGTTTTTCATTTAAAAATACACAATATTTTACTTCTTTTCAAGAAGCAGAAGTATTTTTATCTCAATTACCAATATATAATTATCCAAAAATATTTTCTGAAATAGTAAATACAGAAATGAATAATGATATAAAGGTAAATATCAATATGTTAAAAATATGTCAATTAAAAGATGATAAAGAGAAATATAAAAATGTATCAGTAGTGATATCAGATTATAGTTTACCTGATGGGGATGGCTTAGAGGTTTTAAATAGTATAAAGGATAAAGATGTATATAAAATTCTATATACTGGAGTAGCAGATGAAAAAATAGCAATAGATTCGTTTAACAAAGGATATATTAACGCATTTGTGAAAAAATCAGACCCAACATATTTGTTGATTGATGAAATAAAAAAAGGGGGTAATCAGTATTTTTATAATAAGAGTAAATCTATAATCGATATTATTAATAGCTCTAGTAGTGGTGATACGATTTTAATGAATAGTATATATCAAGATATCATTAATAATATTATTTTAGAAAAATTTATTGTAGAAGTTTATCTATTGGATACATTAGGTAGTTATTTATTAATTAATGAGAAAGGTGAGACTTATATATTATTATTATCAGATAAATTATCAATAGATGCACAATTACAATGTTTAGAACAGGTTAATAATTGTAAGAAATATATCAATGATATTAAAAATGGAAATAGATTTCTATATCTTTTAAAAGATATGAATAATGTTGATAATTTACAGAAAATAATTTTCAAAGCAAAAGCAATTAATAATAGATTTTTATATAGTTTGATTAAAGGGAATGAATTAATGAAGTATATTACTTAGTTAAGTTAAGACATATTTTTATTATTATTGTACAAATAAAGTACAATTCCCTTAACAGCTTCGTCTAAATTTTTAATATCTTTGTAATTAGTATATAAACTATATATAATACCTTCCATACAAGCTTTATTAATTGCAATATTATATTTTTTAGTGACTGATTCTACTGATCTAGTTATTTCAGAATAAATAGAGATATTAAAGTCTCTGTATTTTTTATCTTCTATATTTTCTATAATTAAATCATTAATATCAATATTTAAAGCATTTGATATCTTTTCTAACACCTCTTTTTTACAGGCTCTGGCATATAATACATTTTCTATTAGATACCTACTTAATCCAGCATTAGAGGCTAAAGAGGGGATATTAATCTCATTTTTAGCCATAAAGAATTTTAAATTTCTTGCAACAAATTTTTTATTTATAATTGACATATCATTTAATAATTTGTAATGTAGATTACAAAGTTAATTTAATAAATTGTAATTAAGTTACTATATAGCATAAGTTATAAATATTAATACATACTACTATACAGTTTGTCAATTTAGTAAACAAAACAAATGATTAGGAGTGAATAAAAATGATAAAGCAAATAAAAAGATACCTAGCAATCATTGTTCTAGCATTAGGAATGGGAAGTTTAACAACTTGCAACACAACTACCAAAATTATAAAGCATGGTAATTTACAGGTTGAGACTAAAGTGAGTGGTGCACCAAGAGAAGCGCGTAAAGAAAAATAATTAATTAAATACGAGGTCAATATGAATACTGTACAAATATATGAACAAGAGAAAGTAATATATCAAGAAAACGTAATAGTGAGGGGACTAATTTTAAGTGGTCCATGTATTGCAAGTAAAGTAAGTAATGATATGTCTGGATTTAGTTGGATGAATATTAAGGAAGACGATGGAGTTGAGTGTGAAATTGTAGTGACTGGGAAGAAGTTACATCAATATTTAGAAGAAAATAAACAGAAGCTTTGTGTTGGTAAAAAAGTGCAGTTAAGAGGATCGTTAAATAAGGGCAAATATATGGATTATCTGTATATAGATAATAGTGGTGAAATAAGTTTAATATATAAAAAGTAGAAAATGGTAAAGATCGAGAAAGTTAATATGAAAAAGAATTATAAAAAAATATTAATCATATTAACATTAGCTATAGGAATATATACGAGAGATATAGTGCAAGCACGTGCTGAAATAAAATATAAAAGCATGGTAAATATTGGGGAGAAAAATTGCAGTTGTGGGGTGAGTATTAAAGAAATAGAGCAAGAAGCAAAAAAAAGAGGAACAGCCTATGAAAACTTATGTGCAATATCCCTTGAATATGGAGAGGGTTTAATTGATGAGAAGGGAGTTAAAGAAAAATTAAATAAGGGACTAGATGCAATAGGTGAATATAAAAAAGAGGTAAAGATGTACAAGGGTGAGGAGAGGGAAGTAAAGCAAGCAATGGCAGATGCTTATAAATTAGTATGGGATAAATATAACAAAAATCATAATAAAAATATAAAAGATTTAAATAAGAGCGATAAGAGAGCAATAAGGGAAAAATATAGTCAAATAGGCATAAGAGGGTTTTTAGGCTTATATGCGAATCAAGGAGTAAAAAAGATAAGTTTTATGGGTATTCCAGATAAAAGATGGGACTTTGTAAAATCAAGATCAGAATGTACTAAGAAAGATGTGAATAATGAGGTTAAAATAACTTTTAGCGAAAAAGAAGAAATCAAAGAAGAGATAATAAAGGCGGCTGATATATTAGTAAATAGCAGTGATTACCAAAAAAATTAGATTTAATGCAATACTTTATATAGCGACGGCATTTCCTATGGGAAGCAGTACAAAATTAATTATCAATGCTTTGTCAGAGTCATATAAAAATATAATTTATAAGGATTAAAATGAAATTACAAGAATATATAAATAACAGGGTGCTACAAGGTTTAGGTGCTGCAAAAAAGAATATTATAGAATTGTTATATAGCCAGGTACTAAAAATAGATTTAAGTGAAGATTTAGAAGAAAGTCATTTTGAAAGAGCTGAATATTTAATTAAAGAGACAATAGGTGAATTAAAAGAAAGAACTGCAAAGGATTTAGAATGCATTGGTAAAATGCTGGAGTTAATGAAAGCAGATGAAGCTATATGTGGTAGGGATATATTTGATGAAAAGGTAATTGCAAAGGCAAAATACATAAAGAAAATATTAATTATACATGGAATAAACCATGAATTAAAAGAATCAGATATAGATAAGCTAAAATCATTTTATAATGAGCTTGGCATTAATGATTTATCTAAAATTGAAGATAAGATATTAAATGAAATAGATAATATAAGAGATAACCCTATAAAGGAGTTGGGGAAATTTGATATAGAAGGATTTGTAGATTTCATTAAAAGTTATGAAATAAAATTCAATAGTGGAATATCAGTAGGAATGAATAATTATCAAAAATTATCAATGGGTCTTGGGGTTACTGAGGAAAAAATCTATGATAAAGAGGCGGTTAAAAAATTAAAGTTGATAGTTAATAAGTTTAAAATAGAAATTACAAAGCTGAGTGATGATTTGGTAAAAAAGATAATAGAGATTTTTAAAGAGTTTGGGTTATCAATAGGGGATAAAACAACACTTCATATAAAAAGCAAAATATCAGAAATGGAAAGTTTGGGGATAGAAAAGATCAGTGAAGATAGTGATATAGGCGGTTTAATAGATTTTTGCAAAACTGTTGACAGGGACTATAAAAAAGAAAGTAAAATAGATAGAGTTGGAGAAGTAGTTAAGTTACTTGGGGTAGATGTAAGAAGCAGAGAAGACATTAGTAAAATAAAAGATTTAATAAATGGAGAGAGGGTAGGGTTAGAAATAAATGAGCTAGAAAAACTAAAGGCATTAACCTTAGATGCCTCGAAATTAATAGGTACAAGTTTTAGAGAAGCAAAAGCGAGTGTAATAGTGTATGCAGTTGCGCTTGCAAAGGAAATCACTAGTAAAAAGTTTATATCTAATTGTAGTGAAAAAGAATTAGAAGGAGTTAGGGAGTTTATGGTGCAATCTGGTGAAATTCCAGATGGAGTCAGCAAAAACAATGTGTATAAATTGAAAGGATTTTTGGATGAAATTGGTTACAGGTATAATACGAGCGATGAAAAAGAAAAGAAGCATAATGAAAACATAATAAAATTCAGCAAGGAGATTTTTGGAAGTATTTATAAAAACGCATATGAAGAGGGGTCTAAGGTAAATTTATATAAAGAGGCTTTTGGAAATGTTAAAAAAGGAGTGATAATAGAGGATTATAGTATATACGAAAAAATAGCAACAAAGGTAAAGAAAATTGGAGATGCACTTGGTATAGAAGATAATAGGACGTATCCTAATAGGCAAATTAATGAAAAAATAATAGCTAAGCTAAAAATTATCATAAAAGGATATATTGGTAAGGAGTTATATGAGGTTTCTGAAGGAGAGATAGAAAAAGCAAAGATAATTTTAGATAGTCTTGAGATAGAAATCAAAGAAGTGAGTGAGGGAAGTATAGAGACAGTAATGTATGGGATAAATCAACTTGGGATGAAAAAAGAAAGTGGCGGTTGGTTTACAAGTGAGGAAAGCTTAATAAGGAAGAAGTTAGAAGAGATATCGGCTAAAATCAAAGCATATTACGAAAGCTCGAGTAGTGTAAATGTTGGAAGTGAGAAGAAAATCATTGATTTAAGAAAGAGTGATATAAATAAAATCAAATTAATTTGTAAATTAATAAATAAAGAGGCTTCTGAGGTAAGTGCTGAAGAAATTAAAGTGGCGGTTAAAGGTTTGAAGGATGGGGGAATAGAGATAGAAGCGATGAATGATAATAGATTTGAAGAAGTTATAAATATGAGTATTGATTTAGGAATAAAGTTGGAAACTAAGGGGTTAATACAAAAAGAGCATAGACTGGTGGCAGGTGAGGTCAATTTAAGTGATTTAGTAGATTTGATAGGATTTAAATTAAGTGAAATAAAAAAAGAATCAATAAATGAGGTGAAGCAACTAATAGAATTGATAGCAGGGTGGTTAAAATTAGGAATAACTTACGAAGATATTAAGTCTACAGTTAGCTTTATAGAGGAAGATTTAGAGAAGAAGGTAGTGAAGATATTAAAAGGAGAGCTAGTAAATCTTAAGGAATTATCTGAAGCTTATAGCAACAATAAAATGTCTGCGATAGAAAACACAATAAAAATTGCACAAGTTTATAAGATGAAAGTAATTAAAGGAGAAAAAGGAGAACTTGGTAAAGTAAGGGAGTTGATAGAGGTGCTAGGATTCAATATAGAGAATAAAGCTGAGATTAGGTTACAAAAAGATATGGTGTTAGATAAAATAAGCAAAAGATGCCAAGGGAGTGTAGATAAAATGCTACAAGAAAAAAATAAAATTAAGATTATAGCTGAAACTGTAAATGCTCAGCTGAAGTGTATAGATAGAGCTGACAGTGATTATTGTACTAATTATAGAAAAGACGGAGATCATGTGTTGAGTAATGAGGAATTACTTTTAAAATTCAATCAAAACCTAGAAATAAAAATGGAGGAAATATGTGTGGTACATGAAGAATTATAAAAATACAAAATTAAAATAACAAAAATAAATAAGGATAATTATGAAAAAAATAATAAAAAAAATAAAAGCAGTAAGCAAGAAAGTCACAAAAAGCCATATATTTATAGCATTAGGGGTAGGTCTTATAGGTATTTCAATATTTCCAGAATTAGCAAGTGCTGATATACAGCCAATAACAAATTTAGGAGATTTAAGTACTAAGGTAAAAAATGAAGTGCAGGGAGATGGTTTAAAGATCACATTAAATGTGGTGGGTATAGGATGTATAATATATTCAGTGTTTAATGGATTTAATAAAGGAGTACTAGTCTTAGGTGGACTGATAATCGCATATGCGAATGTATTCTTTGGTTATGTAAATGAATTATTCAACTAGAGATGTACAATAGAAACATAATACTTATATATTTGGACGCGCCGTCAAGAGTAGCATTTTTTACGATGGATGAGGCGATGGCATTATTACTTCCATTTTTTGCGGGACTGTTATTTGGTTTTCCTGGTAGTGGTACGATAATAGGGTTAGTTAGTTGTATAGGAATGAAGCAGTGCAAGACGATGTTAGGGGGAAGAATATTGGTACATGGGATGTACAGATATTTTCCAGGGATGCATAAGCGATTAAGGATACAGATATCGTCTACAAAAAGGAGGTATATCGGATAATGGAAGCTGTATATCAAAAAAAAGTAACTAATAAATATTATAATCAGAGGAATGTTGCTGTAATAGTATGTATAGTGCTGCTGGTAGCAAATGTACTATTGAGTTTAAGTGTACTTAAGGCAAGAGAGAAGACGGTAATAATACCTGCGTATTTGAAGCAGAGTGTGTGGGTGCAAGGGGAGCTAATGAGTAGCTCATATTTAGAAGAAATGGCTAGATATTTTAGTGAGTTATTACTAGATGTGACAGCAGATAACAGTAAGTATAAAAGAGATATAGTGCTAAGATATGTATCACCTGAGTATCATAATATATTAGAAAATGAGCTAATAAAAGAGGAGAAAAAGTTAAGGAAATATAATTTAACTACAGATTATGTGGTCAAGAAAATTATAGTAGATGAGCAGAACTTACAAGCTAAAGTAATAGGGACATTAATAAAATATGTAGCGGGACAAAGGGTATCTGAAAAGGAAGAGAAAGTTACAATAAGATTTGGGTATGCAAGTGGTATAATGTTGGTCAAAGAATTTAAAAGGGAAAATAAAAAAGAGTAAAGTTATGAAAAAAATAATAGCAGCAATAATAATAGTAACAGGAATAATGAGTAGTGCAAAAGCTGCACAGAAATATCGAATTAATAAATATGATGTAATGAGTGGTAATATATCAAGGGAAGAACCGAATAAGATAATGATAGAGGGAGATAGAGTAAAGGAGATAATGGGAGTAAATGAAGAATTATATGAGATAAAAACAGATTCGATAACAGGGCAAGTTTATATAAGAGTAAAAGACAAGGATATAAAAAATATATTTTTATCATTGATTACGGAGAATGGTAAATCACAGGATTTGAAATTAAGAATAAAAGAAAAAATATCTGGTCAGTCAATAATTATAGAAGTTCCAAAAAGCGAGGAAGTAAAATTAAAAGGAGCTAAACATAGGGTGCATGAAGAGATAAGTATGGTAGTAGAAGGAGTAATGTCAGATAAAGAAGTGAGGAAGCTTGCAAGTAAAACTATGGCATGCAATGAGAAAAAAGTTGGCAAGAAAGAATTAAAGGCAAGATATGAGACAGAGCTTTTAAAAGAATTAAATATAGAAGGTTATAAAGTTGAAGTATGGGAGATCATGAACTGTCAAGATGAAGTACTTAATTTAAAAGGTAAGGAGAGAAACTTTAGTGATAAGGAGACTAGAGCTGTAGTGATAGAGAAGTCAGTTTTAGTGAATAAAAGATCGTTAAGTAAAATATATATAATTAAGAACTAAAAATGAAAAAGATAGCAGAATATTATAAAAAATTACCGATATTAGCGCAGCAATTAATAACTGCACTCACTGCGATAGGCTTATTAATGGGGATATTATTTATAAGTGGTATAGTGAGTTTTGGAAAAAATGCAAAAGTAGATAATACAGAGCCAAAGGAAGCCAAGGCAACAAAGACAGAAATAGAGACAGCAGCTAACATGGTAGATGAGCAGCAAGTTTGGAGATATACTGTAAACAACAAGGTAGGTGAGCAGGATAAGCAAATTAAGGAATTTAATGAAGGGCTTTTAGATATAAGGAATGATTTAAATAAAATTATAAAAAAGGATAGTGAAGCAGTACAAACAAATAGCAATGAAGTAATGCAACAGCAGATAGACGTGCTTACTGACATGGTAGCAAAATTAACTAAAATGCAAATGAGTAAAGATAAGGGGCAGGCAAAAAGTTATGAAGTAATGAAAGTAACTCTTGAGTCTAAGGGAGATAAAGAGAAATTAAAACATATAGAGGATACGATACCGCCTGGAGCATTTGCAAAAGCAGTTTTGTTAAGTGGGGTAGATGCTTCAACTGCACTTAGTGCAACAAGTGATCCAAAGCCGATATTGGTAAGGATAGTAGATATGGGGACATTACCCAGAAGATTTAAAAGTGATTTAAAGGATTGCCATATAGTTGCCAGTGGTCATGGAGATATAAGCAGTGAGAGGGTTTATGCAAGGCTAGAAAATTTATCATGTATAGAAAGAGAAACAGGAGAAGTAATTGAAACAGAGGTTGCAGGATATATAGCAGGTGAGGATGGTAGAGCTGGAGTAAAAGGTGAAGTTATTGAAAAAGGGCGAGGATATTTAGCAAAAAGCATGATAGGTGGAGTTTTACAGGGAGTAGCTGGAGTACTTAATCCAGGAAGGAATATAGTACCAGGTAGTTTAGGTGGAGTAAATACGTTACTTACAGAGAGGCAGGGGATTGGTGATAAATTTAAGGATGGACTGACGCAAGGAGCTGGCAGTTCAATGGATAGATTATCAAAATATTATATAGATAGAGCTGAATCAATAAGTCCAGTGGTGCTTGTGGCATCAGGTAGAACAGTAGATATAGTATTTACGGAAGGAGCTACAATAGGGACAATAAAAGTAAGAAAGGAAATAGAGAAAAAAAGAATAGCATTAGAAAAGGAGTCTGAAAATGATTAAAAAACAAATAATATTGATTGCAGCAATAGTAATATTATCAGGTTGCAGTGCAAAGAATAAGAGGATAATAGATTGTCCAGCGGGAGAGGGTATGGGTTGCAAATCTATTACAAAAGTAAATGAAGCAATAAATAAGGGGGAGATAGAAGATAATTATGAAAAAAAGATAAAAGGCAAGGGGTCAGAAGATACAAAGGGAAATAGCAAAAGATTAGCATTTAATGATGCACCTAGTAAAAGCTTGAGCCAAGATATTATAAGGATACCAGAAAAAACAGTAAAGATATGGATGAGTGGGTTTGAGGATAATTCAGGTAGTTATATAGAAGAGACATATGTTCATATGGTGGTAGAAAAAGGGAGATGGGAGGAAGTTGAAAGCAGTGCAAATCAAGTCAAAGAGGATTGGTAATGATTAATGCGCTTAAAAATAAAATAGATGAGGTATTTGGTAGCCCAATAGGAGAAATGAGTGGTGTTACAGGAAGGAGAATATTAAAATGGGACAGTATTAGTGATTTAATGCCATATGAGAGTTATGATGAGGAAAAAGAAATCTATATAAATAGCAGATCACTGGGATGTGTTTTTGAGGTATCAATATTTACAGGACTTACCAAGGCAATGGAGAATGAATTTGCCTCATTATTTCAAAGTATAATGTTGCCTGGATATAATATTCAAATATTAATGGCAGCAACGCCAAAAATAAATGATCGAATAGAGAAGTGGGAAAAAGAAAATAATAAGGATTGTGGTAGTGAAGTAATCAGAGAATTGAATAAGGGAAGAGCAAATTATTTAAAAAGTTTAGGATTAAAGCAAGATGAGCAGCAGGCATTAAGAGATTTCAAATTAATAATATCAGTAAGTAAGGAAAACGCAAAGCCAGATGAGTTAGATATACTTGAGGCATGTGAGATTAAAGAGCAAGTATCGTCAGTATTTGAAACAGCAGGTAGTACAGTTAGGGTAATGGCTCCAACTGAATTAATAAGATTTTTAGATGAGTACATGAATGGTTATAAGGGGATAGAAAGTTCAGAGAAGGAATGGAATAAATATGAGCCGATTGGTGAGCAAATAGTAGATAGGAGTAATTTATACGAAATTAGTGATGAGGGGGTGTTAATTAATAACGAGCAAGAGATTAGAAGTTATAGTGTGATTAAGTTTCCAAGGACATGGAGTATAAATGGAATGGGTAAGATGATGGGGGATGCAATAAGAGAAGTGGCAAAATTACCATGTCCATTTGTGACGCAATTGGGGGTACATATATGTGATAGCAAGGGGTTAAAAGCGGGGATGCTGGCAAAAGCATCAAGAGTAGAGGCGCAAGCTGGCTCACCACTGGGAAAGATCATACCAAGTTTAAGAAAAGAAGCTGATGAATGGGGATTTGTAAGAGATCAATTTGATAAGGGAGAGAGGTTAGTAAAATTACATTATCAAGTAGTATTACTTGAGAGAAAAGAGTTAATGACGAAGGCGGAAGCGAAGTTAGAGTTAATATATAAGGGTAATGGGTGGTCAGTGCAAAGAGATCATTATATAGGATTACCAAGTATAGTAAGTACATGGCCAATGATGTGGGGAGAAGGTTCTTACAGAGATATGCATTATTTAAAAAGAACAAAGACAGCATTATCATATGAGCCAGTAAATATGATGCCGATACAAGCGGAGTGGAAGGGTACGAGCACACCAGGGATAATGCTTACAGGAAGAAGGGGGCAATTATTTTATTGGTATCCATTTGACAATAAGGATGGGAATTTCAATGTATCGATAGCAGGTGGTCCTGGTAAGGGGAAGAGTTTTTTTATGCAAGAAGTTACTAAAAGTACGTTGAGTTTGGGGGGAAGGGTATATGTACTTGATATGGGTAGAAGTTTTGAGAAGCAGGTAAAAAGGTTTGAAGGAGAATATTTAGAATTTAGTACAAAATCAAATATAGTACTTAATCCATTCTCAACGATAAATGCAAATAAAGAGGATGCAGTAAGTGACTCACTTGATTTAATGAAGCCAGTAATATCGATGATGATAGCACCTAAAGCAGGCACTAATGATTTTGAAGATGTACTTATTGAAAAGGCGCTTATTGAAGTATGGAAAGCAAAAGGTGTTAATGCAGGGATAGGTGATATAGCAAGATGGTTTAAAGCAAGAAAAGAGAATAGAGATTTATGCCAAAGGATTGGAGAAATGTTATATAGTTACACAGAAGATGGGGTATATGGGAAACATTTTAATGGTAAGGCAAATATAAATTTAGACTCAAGATATTGTGTAGTTGAGTTAGAGGAGTTGAAGAACAAGCCGTCACTTCAAGCTGTAGTATTACAGATATTGATAGTTACGATTACAAATAAAGTAATACTTGGGGATAGGAAATATTTAAGCAGCATAGTATTTGATGAAGCATGGAATATGCTTACAGGGAAAAAGACAGCAGAGTTTATGGATAAGCTAGCAAGGACTTTAAGGAAATATAATGGGTCATTGATAGCTGGAACACAAAATTTAGAGGATTTCTATAAGAATGATGGATCGAAAGCTGTATTTATGAATAGTGATTGGCTAATAATGTTTGCGCAGAAGAAGGAGTCGATAGAGCAGTTAAAGAATGCAGGAAAGTTCGAAATAGATGAAGCGTCGCAGAGGGTGATGGAGACAATAAGGACGCAGCAAGGTAAATATTCAGAATTCATGATAATTCATGAGAGTGGGTCAAGTGTAGGCAGGTTTATAGCAGATCCATATACAAAAATATTATATTCGAGTAAGGCAGAGGAATTTGAGGCGGTAGAGAGTTTAGTTGCAAGTGGTATGGATATGGGAGATGCGATAAGAGAAGTATCTGAGAGGGTTTATGGAAAAGGATAAAAATAAAAAAGAGAAAAGATGTGATTTTGATAGGTGTATAAATTACATATATTTAATTTATATAATTATAGCAGCTATATTTATAGCAATAGTTTTTATATATTTAACATCAACAGCAGATGCTAAGGATTTAGGAGTAGTAGGTCGAGTATGGGAGATATCAGAAAGTGATCCAATTGAAGATATAAAAAATAAGTTGAAGGTGATGGAGAGTAATGGTGAGCTAGATAAGCATAATGAGAAAATCAAAGAACAAATAAAAAAAAGAATAGAAAATCCAAAGAATCTAGGGATAGGAAGAGCAGAAGAAGAGAAAGAGTATTATTATAATCCAAGCATATCAAAGCCGCATGATTTAAGGGATCATAAGGGGCAAGTATATTACAAAGCAGGAACTGTAATAAATCCACTGGATCAAATGAATATGGATAGTGAGTTGATATTCTTTGATGGAGAGGATAGCGAACAGTTAGAATTTGCAATAGATTTATACAAGAATAGTTTTAAAAAGCCAATTCTAATATTAACAGGTGGCTCACCTATCAAATTAGAAAAGAAATACAAGTTAGATTTTTACTATGATCAAGACGGTGTGATAATAAAGAAGCTTGAGATAAAAGCGGTTCCAGCATTAGTTGTTCAAGAAGGTAGAAAATTGAAGGTGAAGGAGGTGATGCTACAATGATATTAGTAAAATATTTTTGCTATAATACAGAAAGTTATTCAGAAAAAAGGCAGGAATTTTGGTGTAGTATTATATGTATGTTATCTTTTAAAGAAAATAGCGATAAGGAGAGCAATAAACATAGGTACGATCCATTTAAGGATATCGTACTTTGCAGTAGAGATTTCTTTACTCAACTTAGTGTCGAGTTGAGCAATTTCTTTCTTAACATCAGAAACCTGCTCACGAGTAGCGAGAATAGAGAGGTCAAAGTCTCTGGATTCAAGAAGGGATTTAACGAGCATTTCAGCTTGTTGTTCATTAAAGCCAGTTTCTTGAAGGCTTTTAATATATTTATGAGTATCAAAAGTTTTATAATGCATAGTAACCTCTTCGTCTTTCATAAAAAAGTAAGTAGTTATATAAAATATAATTCATGTGAAGATTATACCATAAAAGAAGCTAGAAAGCTATCAAAAAACATAATTTATAAAAAAGAGAATATAGATATTTATAAGTGGAGAATAAAAGGAATTAGTGAGGTGATAATATCTCCACTTATAAATTTAATTAGATTTGTAATAATAAAAGCATATGAAAAAGTATGCAAAATAATACTCATCACAGGAATCACTGTAGTATTAAATATAACCAATGTCAATGCAGAACCATGTGTAGGAAAATTTGTAAATCCAATAAAGGACATATGCTGGAGTTGTATATTTCCCATTAAGATAGGTAACACTTCTATATATAGTGGAGGTAGACAAGATACAGATAATCCGAGTAAGATAATATGTGTTTGTCCAACGGATGTTGGAATGGGTGTAAAAGTGTCTTTACCAGGTCTTGCGATATCATTTTGGGAGCCAGTACGTTTAGCAGATGTAACCAGGACACCGTATTGTATGGTGAGTTTGGGTGGATTTCAGATAATGAAGAGTAGCAAGAAGCATGGTACGGTTGCAAGGAAAAATGCAAATGAGTCACTGAAGCATAGTTTTTATCAAGTACATTACTATATATACCCACTTATTTATTGGTTGGAATTACTGGCAGATTTTATTTGCATGGAGCAGATGTCAATAGACATAGCTTATATGAGTGAATTTGATCCACTTTGGGGGAATGACAAGTTAAACATGATACTTAATCCAGAAGCAGCGTTATTTGGCAATCCAATAGCACAAACAGCATGTATATTTGATTGTATAAAGGCAACGACGGGATTTTCATCAGATATGTTATTCCATTGTGCTGGATGCAATGGAAGTTTATATCCATTTGGTGGGTCTATTGAGCATACACAGGGTGGGGTTCAGGCAAGCACATTAATAGTAGAAAGATTACTTGCTAGATTGCATAGAGTTGGACTTGCATGGGATACAGTAAGTGATAGTTGTGAAAAAACCTATGCGCCAAAAATAAAGAAAACACAATATAAGTTGCAGATGACTTATCCAGTACCCAATACAAAAAGAAGTGATAAATTAGATTGTAATCCATTTGGTAGATCAAGTGCTATATGGGGAGCTGGGAAGGAGACGCCTGGGAATGGTGAGGATTTTGGATATTTGGTTTGGAGGAAGAGATATTGTTGTTTTACGCTGATAACAGAATTAGCAGCAATGGCTGTTGCGGGAGGTGGTAAGTAATGCAAAGAATTAAAAGGATAAGAAATAAAGTATTTATGGCGATAATATTTATGCTACTACAAGTATCATTGGTAGGTGCAGAAGGATTAGAGCATTTAAATAAAGAGATGGCAGATAAGCAACTCATTGCGAAGGTTAAGTTATATGAAAAAGATGTAAGTGAGATTAAGAAAAGCATCAACAGTGCAAAGATTAATCAATATAAAAAGGATGCGGATCAAATGGGTAGTGAAGCAGAAAAGTTAAAAAAAGCAGCAATAGATAAACATAGCGATATATTTGGAGATATAAAAGAATTTAAAAGAAAAACTGGGAATATAAGGAATAGATTAGGAGTTAAAGAGGGGAGAAGATATGTATTTTTATCATTTAGCATGCCGAGTAAGGTGCTAGAGAGCTATTTCAAAGAATCTGTGGTAACAGGTTATTTACCTGTTTTTAGAGGGTTGCTAGAAGGAAGTTATAAAAAAACTATAGCATATTTAAAGCCTATGATGGAAGCAACTAATGCAGGTGCTGAAATAAATCCAGAAGTATTTAAAGAGTTTAACATAAAGGTAGTGCCAAGTTTTGTGTTATCAGAGGGAAAGTTAAATTGTTTTGAAGAAAGCAGCTGTGAAAGTGGAAAATATAATAAGATAGCTGGCAATATTGGGATAGCAGAAGCAGATAAGGAATTATTACAAAAAGGTGAGAAATGGTGAGGTTTATAGTAGTTATGATAATAGTAAGTATAAATTTACTAAGTATAAAGGAATCATATGGCAAGGAGTATGATTTTAGTTATATAAATCCTTACAAAGATGAAGCAATGAGTTATTTAAAAGAAGGGGAGATAAGTAATGTCGAAAAAAGTATAAATAATTATTATTTTGATTGCAAAGAATTAAGTGATGCAGAGAAGGATAAATATGAAAAATGTAAGGATGAGCAGTCAAAGATCAAAAAGGATGCAGAGCATAATAAGGAGCAGAACTACAAATCCTATGAATTAAAAAAGAAAGGTGAAGAGTGGGTGGCTCAAGGTGGCATAACAGGCGAAGAGATGAGTGAATCAGAAAAAAATGCAGCAGAGGCTTTTTCATATGTACAAAACAATGCTGGTACGAATTTAGCAGAGAATAGCTATACAGAGATAAACAAGGATTTAAATGTAATCAGTAATGAAGTAACAAAAAATCCTATGGTTAGATTAAATGCAAAAGTAAAAACAGTAGGGGGTGAAGAAATAGAAGGTACTGATTGTGCGGTATCGGATAGGAATGCAGAAAAAGATGAAGTAATACTTGAAGAATATGAAAAAGAAGAAGAGGAAACAGAAATAGAGGATTCAGAAGGATCATGTGAGAAAGATGTAGAAGGACCATTTTATTGTGAGGAGAGTTTAGAAGAAGTGGGGTGTTTGAATAAAGTTAATTGTGGATATAATGCAGGTGGAATAGAAGAGGGTTCAGTAGATACAGGTATTGATTGGGATTATACTTATCCATATTTAAGGCTAGGAAGTAGAACTCCAGATTCAAGCAATGAAGAAGACTGGCATTTTCGATGTGGGTCACGGACATGTTGTGACAAGAAGCATAGAAGTGCTAGGTTGAGAATTAAGGATTTGAATAATGTTAAAAAATTTATTCTACATAAAATCTCGTATGATGATTATGCCCTAGTCAAGATAAATGGAGTTACAGTACATAATACATTAGGTGGTAGTTATCTAGATATAACCAGAAGATATTGGGGATCAGATAGAGACGGAGATAATGATAGAATAATATCCAGTGGAGCAGGTAGTGGCCCATGTTGGAGATTGTATCCAAGTAATGGGTTTAATCATTATGATTATGTAGGTAAGGATGTGAAGCATTATTTAAGAGAGGGAGTGAATGAAATAGAGATAGAATTGGTATTTGCTCAACTTGGTCAAGTTAATGTGGTATTTGAGGCTGAGCAATACTGCTGCAAAAAGTGGGGAGATGGAGAATGGAAAGGAAATTGTCCAAAGTAGGGTTTATGGTAGGCAAAATAAATAAAATATTAATAATTATGGTAATAATAATAAAGAGTAATATAGCTTTTAGTGGTGAGTGCTGGGTAGATAGAATAGATTGCATAGAGGATGGAGAGACTAGGACTATAAATGGAGACAAAATACATAAAGATTGTTGGAAAAGAAAGAAAATGTACAAATGCAAAGGATATGCAGATCCAGTAAAGAGCTGTAGTCAATATGAAACGGATAATAACTGTATAATAGAAGATGTAGAAGACAAAGATAAATATGGAGATTGGGTAGTAAATCAGGAGATAAAATATGGTTGTAGTAAGGAAACAAAAGTAAAGAGAATACAAAAATATATAAAAGTACCAAAATTTAAGAAGGAAGATGATGAGGAGTTAAGAAAAAGAGTAAAATGTAATGAACAAGTTAGATGTATAGATGGTAAGTGCTTTGATATGAGTCATGAGCCAAATGAAGATATGGGAAAGGCCACTTCTATACTTGCATCACTCAAAGATTTAAGGTCAAGTGGTGGATTTGATCCAGCAACAATGCAGATATGGAAGGGAGATAAAAAGAAATGTGGTAAGAAATCATGGGGAGCGGTAAATTGCTGTGATAATAACAGGAAAAAAAGGCTGCCAGAAAGTGTAAAATTATCAACATGCAGTGCAGAGGAGAAAGAGTTAGCAGAATTATTATCAGCAGATAAGGATAGATGTAACTATATGGGGATGTTTAAGAAGAAGGCGTTAGGGGTTATATCAGGGTGGAAAAAATTTAAAGTATATTGTTGCTTTGATAATAACTTAGCACTTGAGATAAATAAGCAAGCGAGGGTTAAAGGTTTGGTAAATAGGTCAAATTTAAAAATAGAAGGAGATAAGTGGTTTGCATCTGATCCAGAAGAAGCTGACTGCAGTGGGTTTACAGTAGAGGAGTTAGAGAATATGGATTGGTCAAAATTAAGTTTTGAGTTTTTAGAAACGCAAGTGTTGGAGAGTGCAGCATTTTAAAAAATGGGGAATATGGTAAATGCGATGGGGCATGCGAAAAACATGGTAGTGAATGAAATTGAATCAATCAAAGAAGCAGTTAAAGCAGATGGAAAAAGAGAGGAGCAGATATACGAAAAAGGAAGAGTTTCAGAAGATTATGCAGATATAGTAGATGATGAGAAATTATATGAAAAAAAATCTGGTGATAAGCAGGAAGAGCAGTATAAAAATAAAGAAAAAAGTAGGCCAATGAAATTGCAAAAGAGACCATATGGGATAAATACTAAAAGAGGAGAGACAAAAGTGGTAGGTCATAAGCTTAGTGAAGAAAAAGAGTTAAATCAGGCAGGAGATGCTAAATATAATGCTACAGAGCGAATATACGAAGAGTGTAATGCAGAAAGCAATGATGAGCTTTGTAAGGCTTATGAAGAAATGACAACTGAAGACAGAGAGTGCGGGGGTCATGGAGCAGATCCAAATTGCAGTATAACAGAAGAGAAATGTGTTGAGGGTGTTTCAGTAAAGAAGCTTACAGATAAAAATGGTAAGGTGCATGAAATAAAAAGAGAATGTTGGAAATGGCAGAGGAGATATAGTTGTAGGGGGGAGAAAAGTGATTTTACTTTTTCAATATATTGCAACAAAAAAACAAGCCAAATAAATAAGAAGAGCGCATTATGATGGGGATGAAAAATATAAAATTATCAATACTTACACTTTTGGCTTTAGTTTTTATTAGTGAATATGCAAATGCAGGATTTTATAATGAAAGAGCTAGGGGATGGTTTTGGTATGAAAAGGAGAAAAAAGAAAAGATCAAAAAGGAAGTAGAAGAAAAAAAGTTAACGCCAACAGAGGAGATAGAAGCAATTACAAAATATACTGAGAAAAAATTACACCAAGCTATAGTGAAGCCAACATTTGATAATATAAAGAAATTTAGGAATGCAACAGATAAGGCAATGAACATAAGTGAGAAATTTGCCTATAATTTCAAGAGATTTATTTTTATGAATCCAGAATATAATTCTGAGTTAGATAATCCAGCATCACATGAAGCTTTAAGAATGCATAGAGTTGCAAATAATATAGCTAAGCAAAATAAGATAAAGGAACTAACTAAAACACATGGATTAATATATTTCTTTGAGGGAAGTTGTCCTAAATGTGTAGCATTTGCAAAAGATGTAAAATATTTCTCTAAAAAATATAATTGGGAAGTGATGGCAATAAGTTTAGATGGTGTTTTAGTAGAAGAATTTCCAGAAGCGAGAATGGATAATGGGATAGCTGATAATCTAGGAATTAAAGTAGTGCCGACACTTGTTGCAGTTAATCCAAAGAATAATGAGGTGATACCACTGGCCCATGGTTATATAGCGCAAGATGCTATAGAAGACAGGGTAGATTTTTTAATAGAAAACGGTAAATTGGTCAATGAGTAGAAGATTATTATCAGCAATAATAATAGGTATAGTATTAAATGTACAAATAGCTGGTACTGCAAAAGCAGGTATAGCAAATGAGCTGGGTAAATTTTATGAAAAACAGGGCTACAATGTAAATGCAACTGGATCGGCTGCATATAGAAGCCAGAGTGCTGGATATTATTATGGTGGTAGGGTTGTTGCAAGGAATCCGTCAATGACGTTAACTCCATTCCATTTGCAGGCACCATATTTAAGGGCTGATTGTGAAGGGATAGATGCATTTATGGGATCATTCCAATTTATAGAGATGAAGCAATTGGTAGAGATGCTAAAAAAGATAGGAAAGGGTGCAACTGGTTATGCATTTAACTTGGCTATGCAGACGATGGTGCCTCAAGTATATAACACAATACAAAAGCTACAGGATATAGCTAGAGAGATTAATAATTTTAATATAAATAACTGCAAGGCAGCAGCAACATTTTTAGGTGGAGTATTACCAGTTAATGAGACTAATTCAGCATATTTATGTAACAGAATGGGAACAACTAGCAACATGTTCTCAGATTATTCAAAAGCAAGAATGAAATGTGGTAATGAGGGAGAGAGAGGAAAGACATTAGGAAATAAGGAGAAAAAGCAGCAAGCTGGCTTTGAAGATGTTTTAGGCGATGAATTCAATCTTGTATGGAAAGCTATAAAATCGAGTAAGGCTGGAAGTGTTATGGATAATGAAGTAGCAGAATTATACATGACAATTACGGGAACAATAATAATGAAGCAAGATAGAAAAAGTGGTAAAACAGGAGATGATGGAGCGAAAGGAGAAGATACAAGGTTGCAGCCACAAACAAAAGATTCATTAGCTAAGGGGAATAATGATTTAATAGAAGCATTTATGTATGGAGAAAAAGGAAGGTATTCTGGGGATGAAAAAGAAGGGGGTATATCGACTCCCACAGTACCTATGGTATATCAATGTACAGATGGGCATGAGGAAGATAAATGTCTTGATGTAAAGGAAGTGCAGTATAAAATTAACAAAAATGATAATGGATGGGTAGATAAGATACATAAGTTATTAGATAGTATAAGAAGTAAGATAAAAAATCGGGAAGCTCTTGATGGAAAGGAACAAGGGCTGATAGAGATGACATCAATACCAATACTGAAGATAATTGGAGTAGAAATAGCATATAGTAAAGGAAGTGGTGTAATTAATATAACGCAATTCTCAGAAGCTATCGCTTATGATATGGTAATACGGTATATGGAACAAGTAACAGATTTTGTTAGTCAAAGATTAGGGGAGTTAGAAAAGGTTCAAGTAAGCAGTCACCACATAGAGGCACTCAAAAGAGATTTAAGAGATGTATCAAGAAGACTTGCAAATAAGAGAAATGCATTGTACCAAGAATTAGATCATGTACTGGGTGCGATGGGTAAAGCTGGTAGGCACGAGCAATATTTAAGAAGCAGCACATCAGGTGCTTTAGATTTTGTAAAATGAGGTAATCATGAATGAGATATATGAAATAATAACACATGGTGGTGGGCCTGCAATGGTAAAAATATTTGATGCCATTGCGATGACAAACAAAGATGAGACATTTAAAGCGATATTGTATATAGCTAGTTTGTATGCTGGTTTATGGGTTATATTTATAGCATTTAGTAAAAGTAGTGGTGCAATATTATTTAAGCATTTAATGTGGGTATGGGTGGTTACATCAATATTATGGGCATCAACGGTGAGGGTTAAGGTTACAGATCCAGTAAATGGGATGACGCATGATGTTGATAATGTACCGTTATTAGTAGGATATTTTGGCAGCAGGATAAATAGCATTGGATATGGGGTAACGAAGTTAATCGAGAATAATATGACAGATTTAGATTCTACGAGGAAATATAGAAACTCAGGTATGGCATTTGGATCAAAGGCGGTCGCACAAATTAGTAATATGAAGATCAGCAATGCAGACTTATATCAAAATGTGGAATCATATATTAATAATTGTGTGGTTATGGATGCAGCAATTGGAACAAAATACACATATGAAGATATTAGAACTAGTGATAATATATTTGATTTAGTATTTACAGATGGTCATCCAATATTTGGTATATATTATAGGCCATTTGAGATTAGGGAAAAGGGTACACCACCTAAAGATGTAGAGTATAAATCATGTAAGGATGCTGGTCCATTAATTATGAAAGATTTTGAAACATATTTTGGATCAGGTAATGTAAAGAATGTGGCTATTAAAATAGCTAAGGGAATGGGGTTAAATAATTTTGTAGAAATAAGTGATAAAGATAGTAGTCAGAGATTAAAAGCAGAAGATTTTTTTATGAAGGTATTTAGTGCAACAATGGTGTCAAAAGCAGGAGATAACTTTATACCGATAAAGGAGAATGCAACAGAAGTGTTAAGGCAAGCGATGATGATACATGCGATAAATGATGCAACTAAATCAGCAGCAGAAGCGATGGGGTCGCCACAAAACTATGCTAGCGCAAAAGCGATGTTACAGCAAAGGAATTGGTATAATGCAATAGGTGAAAATGTAGCAACTATGTTAGTGACGGCAAAAGTTATATTTGAAATACTTATATATGGATCGATATTATTTATAGGGATACTGGCCATACTGCCGAATGGGGTAATGATAGTATTAAATTATTTATCATTAATTCTATGGCTAGAGTTATGGCAGCCATTATATGCATTACTAAATTGTGCAATTACAGTATATAGTGATTATAGAACTGATGCTATACTTGCAGGTACTGGTGGCTTTAATATTAATTCATTTGTAGGGATCGGAAGCTTTCATGCAGATATAGCTGCAACAGCAGGGTATTTTTCATTAAGTGTACCATTTTTGGCATACGGGTTGTTAACCCTTATGAGAGGTGGTGCTGCAAGTTTAATGCATGCGGCAACAGGGATGACTGGTGGATTATCATCATCAGCAGGACAAGCAGCAGCTGAGAGCACATCAGGATCAATGAGTATAGGGGCACTTAATTACGATACATCTAGTTTAAGTAATTCGACAAGATGGCAGTCAAATGAAGACTTTAGGCATATGGCAGGAAGAACGGAGATAGAGAATCCAGACGGAACAATATCATTTGTAAATACAGATGGTGGTACAGGATTTATAGGTGGTAAAGGAAGGACGGCATCGACATTTGAGAAAAGTATAAGCAGTAGTAATGCCATAGGCTCTCAGTTAAATGCAAATATATCAGCAGAAAAAAGTAAGAGTGATACTTTTGCGCATGAATATAGTCAGGCAGAATCATCGTTGGTCGGTAAAGGAACGAAGTTTCTAGAATCAGCGTATAAAAACCTAGGAAGGAATGATAGCTGGGGTATGAGTACAACAACTGATTCAGGGAAGGCATTACAGGGTTCAGTAAATTTTATGAAGGGCATAATGAAAGAGTTTGGATTATCAGAGCAAGATGCGTCAGGATTTGCGCTTTCGTTAGGTATGCCAGGAATAGGTGGGATAAATTTCTCATCAAGTGCAGGTACACAAGAAATGCAACAAAAGGTAAAAAAATATGCTGATGAGCATGGATATACAGAGAGTTTACATAAATTATTTAAAAATACAGCGGATTCAGTATATAGTGAAGCAGGTGGAGAGGGTTTAAATCTTGCCAAAGATGTAAGTTCTTCTCATCAAAATATGACAACGGCAAAAGATAGTTTATCAAGATCACAGCAATCACTTAGCAGATATCAGCAGGCACAAAATTTATTTGAGAGTGGATCATTTGTAACAAATGAAGATTTAACTCAAAGAGTTTACAACAAGCTGGCTAATACAAAGGTGTCAGGTGGAGAAGGTGGTATAGGATCAGGTAGGGATTTTCCAAGTCATTCTCATATAAGGTATATGATGTCAACAGGGAGTCCTGGATATATCACTGCAGTAAAAAAAGTACAAAATGAAGTTGTTGGTGAACTATTAAGTGGAGTAAATTCTCAAGGTGCAATAAACAATCAGGGCAATGTATTTAATGACGATACGTTAAATAAAACATCGAGCAACGCTAGTGCTAATACAGGACTTCCTGTTGATACAAGCAATAAAAATCAATGGGATAACTTTAGAGATGATAATAAAAATCAGGATCAAAATATATTTGATAAAAAGACAGTTAAAGTGCCTAACGAAACTGGGGGAAGTGATACAAAAGTTATAACACTAACCCCAGAGAATATATATAAAGATGAGAGCGAGCAAAGTGTAACTAATGCTCAGAACAAAGGTGTTACTATAAGTGAGAATGAAAAAGACGCTAAAAAGAAATATCAAAATGTTAAGGTAACAGATGAATCTGGTAAGGAGACAACTGTCAATCTAATAGATCAATCCATTAAGAAGGATGAAGAAAGATCAGGCAATATCAACAAAGGAGTTACTGGTATTACAAGTAATTTAGATACTATGAATCAAGAGCATAATGAAGCTAGTGACAAGAGTAATATTGGAAGGGCAAATAACAGGATGGCACATGATAATTTCCCAGGCAAGTATAAAAGCAGTGATATAAATATTGATCCAAAAATAAATAACCAAGTGGTTAATCAAAATGAACAGCAAAACATTCAGGATGCTAAGGGAGTAAATTTAGGTCAAAATCCTAAATCTAAAGTAGTAAGCGATAACGCAAAGCCAGAGGGCGCTGAGCAGAAAGTAAATCAAGTAACAAGCCAGCTAAGCAGCAATTATACTGTTAAGGCAAAAGAGATAGTATTACCAGATGAGCAAAAGACAAATGAAGAGAGTAGGAGTATGAATATAGAAAGTGATACAGTGCCAGAGACAAAAGATTCACAAAACACTTCAAATGAAATAATTAAGTCATCAGAAATCAGTAGCAGTACAAATCCTTCAGCGACCCAGCAGAATCAAGATCATGATCTAAATCAACAAGGTAATGCTGATACAGTTAAACCAAATGAGATACAGCAATCTATAAGCCAAGAGCCAAGTAGTGGTATAAGCAATAAATCAACAATATCTGATATTGCTAAAGATGATTTAGTACTTCAAGGGATAAGTAAAAATCCTTCAGCTGGAGATAATAAACAAAGTAATTACACTCCAAGTTCATTATCAAATGATGACGAATTAAGCCTAGAAGATATAGATGAATATAATAAGGGTGAGAAAAAATGAAGAAAGAAGAAAATAGAATAAATAGCTTTAGACAGATATTTGGCCTGCTTTTACCTGAGAATTATGCTAATCCAGTATTATACTTTGGATTTCTGGCAATTTTTATCGGTTTGCCCCTAATTGTTATTTTTCTTTATACAAATGGCTTTATTTATAATCACAAGGAAAATGTAATGCAGATGTATGAGCAGAAAAAACAAGAAGTAAGAGAGAAAAAGAAGGTATTAAGTTATGAGATGGATAAAAAGGAAGAAGAATTTAATAAGATGAGAGAACCATTGATCAGAGAAAAAAATAATTTAGAGACCAGTACAGAAGAGTTTTTTAAAGCCAGAAATATTCGTGGAGACTTTGAAATAGAAGAAGAAACAAAAAGAGAGTTACAAAGAATAGAGGCAATAAAATACCAATTTGAAAATAATTTAGAGCTTTCAAAAGTAATAGATATTGGATTAGAGAAAGATATGAAAAATGATCATTATTTTTTAAGAGAAATGGGTTCTTGCGGAAATATGATTAAAATGGATGTGAAATCCCATAAAGTAAATATTGATGCACAAATATCAATGGCAAAGAAATATGAGCAAGAGGTTAAACTCCTAGAATCACTTACATCACTAACTCAGATGCAGCAAAGTGAGTTAAGCCATAAAAAAGATTATATCAAAAGAGTAAGAAGTAAAAGCAGGCAAGAAAAATTAGAAGATATTTTAAATAATATTGCAAAAAATGCACATAAAGATAAATTTTTAAGACAATGTTTGATGGTGGCTGATAAAGCCATACCTCTTCTTGTTAAATATGATTATGGATACTTGTTTGCCAGCCGCTTGGGTAATAAACCTCCTTATATAGTTGAGGCAGCTATGTTGCAAAAGTACTTTGGGGTAGCTAAGGATATAGATTTTAAAGAACTTGTTAAAGCTTATAATAAAAAAAATGGTTATTTGGAATATGAACCAGAAACAGAAAAATGTCTAAGTAAAAAAAATATAAAATTAAAATATCCCTATATACCAATTACACTTAGAGAGGAGTTAAAAAATAAATATCCAACGCCTAATAAAGATAATGTTGTATGGAATTACAGGAGCTTTTCAATATATCATAAAGGAGAAAATCACTCATCTACAATACTACCTGATGATTTAATTGATTATAGAAGCAATAAAGACTACACAAAAGTGTGCTTTAATAAGCATGACACATGCACTAAAATAGTAGCTACCGAAACAAAGAGATTAAAGAAAAATTGGAAAGAGCATCAAAGAAGATGTGGTGAAGAAGCTGTAAAAAAGCGATTTTATACCTCTATATTAACCAAGCAGCAAAAAGAAGATAATAAATATTGCGCAATTGGTACGGACGAAGAATTTGTAAGGACTATATGGTGGTATGTTCCTGAGAAGAAAGTAAGAGATATTAAGCTTTATTGTGAGCGCAACAGGGATAGTAAAAAACTTGCAAGGCAAATTGAAGCATGCAAATCAAAGATGGCGCAAGAAGAAGCGTTAAGAGAAAGACAAAGGGTGTTTGATATACTTAACTCAGATGAAATCATCCAATGTGTTAAAACAAATGTTATGCATAAAAATAATTTAGAAAACATTCAACGAGTTAAATATTGGTGGGAATGAGAATAAAGGATTTAGTAAAATTTATAATGAAAGAAGATCAAAAAAAATATTTGATAAAAGAAATTGGAGAAGATGCTGCAGAATTATTTTTCAGGATAAAAGATTGTATTGAGCAGGAGTCGGGAGAATTTTTATATGATGATGAGGAAGTTCATCTGACACATTTTTTAATAAAAGAAAGCCTTACTGATAACTGGAGCATGCAAAGAACAAGGACTGCGCTATTTAAGCTTGAGAAACAAGAATACTTAATAAGCAGAAAAGATCATGCAAATCATGGCAAATGGTATATGATAAATCATGGAAAGATGCAGAGAGAGGTAGTGCAGAAAGCTGGGAATCGCCAATTATATAAATTATTCAGTAGATTAAGGGTGGCTCTGATAATATTAATTGTTTTACTATTAGTAGTAGGGATATTTAGATTTGCCAATGCATCTTATAATGGTAGGTATAGTGTAGACTATATACAACAAGAATTAGATATTATTGCGGAAATAGCTGAAATGGTGAGACATGATCCAAGTATGATAAAACATTTAAAAGAAAACCATGCAAGATAAAGTACATATAGAGCGTATAATTAATTCATGCGATATGATGTATGATAATAATGAATTATAAGCAAGATGGAAAACATTAAGTACAAAAACAATGATTGAAGTAATTATAGATGTACTATTATATATAGTAGATTGTTTTATAGATATAAAGCCATTTAGGTTTGAAAGATTTAAGAATTCCTATGAATTAGAAAAGTATTTAAATAAGAAATATCCAGTGAATTCTGAGTTAGAAAAAATGCTTAATGATTTAGAGAAAGTAGGTGCTTCATTTTATAAAACAAAAAAATCAAATAAACCCCAATTAAAAATAGGTAATGAAATATTTGATAAATTCTATGCAGTTAAATATCTAAATAAAAGTAAATCAGCAGAGAAAAAAATAATATGCAATTTAACAATCTATACCTTGAACAAGAAGGTAAAAAAATTAGAGATTAATAAATTTATCAACTTAACAAAAAAAGAATAATTATTTCTATAATATTTAAATTAGGAGTCTAATATGAGTTATACAGAAAATAGCAACAAAGGTACGGATCAAAAAGGTCAATACCCTGTAACAGCAAAGTTAGAAAGATTAAGTGAAAAAGTTGAGCAGCAAGGGAAAGCACAATTAGCTGAAGGTTTAAAGAAAACTGCAGGAATAGCTGATTATGGCAGTAATATAATGGATATAGTATCAGAAGCAACGGAAGGGTCGCATGATTCACTTGAGTCATTTAATAAGATGCAAAAGGACTTTAATAAAAGAGGTATGCATCAAGAAGCAAAGATAGCAGGAAATTTAGGCGAATCCACAAAATTATTTACGGACTTAACAGATATGTTTTTAGGTGAAGAAGAGAAAGATATACAACAAATATTTGATGAAGAAATTAAAGAGCAAATAGGGTCAGTTAATCAATGGTCTGTAGCAAAAGGGATGAAATATGCTACAGAATTATTTGCAGAGATAGCTGATATTTTTATAAAAAACAATGAACAAGAACAGAATAATTTATAGTGAGGTAATAAATTTAATGAACCAGAAATATATGAAAATATTATTAGGGCTAATAGGGCTATTTATTACATTTGCTAATATTTTATGTTATGCAAATGAGCCTAAAAATAAGAAAATAAATAATGAAATTATTAGTAATAAGGTATTTGAAGTAATAGATGGCGATACAATAAAAAATAAAGTGGCAAAGATAAGGCTTTATGGCTTTGATGCACCAGAGCTAGATCAGAAATGTAAAGATGAAAATAAGAAAAGCTGGGATTGTGGTAGAGTATCAAAGGCTAGGTTAGGAAAGATGATTAAAGGTAAGTTAATAAAATGCAAAATTAAGGGTCATGATAAGTATAAAAGGAAATTAGGTATTTGTTATAATGGTGAAGATGAAATAAACAGGCTAATGGTAAAGCAGGGATACGCTGTATCATATCCTAAATATAGGGGAAGATATGAGTTAGATGAAGAATATGCAATTAATAATAATATTGGGATATGGCAAGGCGAATTTGAAGAGCCTGAGGAATATAGGAAAAAAAGGAAAAAAGAAAGCCTAGGCAAGACGCCAAAGACTAAAACATCTAAGAGATATGAAAAAGCTAAAAAGGTTTCTGCAAAAAAAATAATTAAAACACTAACCAAAGTAGATAAAAAAGCACACAGCAAGAAAGTAAAAAGATTAAATAGAGGTAATAAATAGATGTTGGATTCATTTATAAGAGGTGGTCAGACAATAGCCCATAAAACAAGGATGGCAATACAAATGCTAAAGATAAGTATTGCGGCTGGTATATTTGGTGGGTTGATGATGTTGATAATAATTATAGGTAATAACTTACAAAAATATCATTATCAATATATGTGGGGTTTTGTAAAAGTGGTTGGTTACGATGTGAGTTATGTTTATCGTAAATCTTATATAATTCTACCACTTAGAGAATATAGCTTCCCTATGAAGTATGAGCCAAAAGATTTTTATAAAGCAACAAGGCATGAAGTTATCCAAAAAGTATATGGTGAAATTGAGGAAATTATAACATATGCAGTTAGGTGGGGTATAATATCAAGTATATTAATTTCAGTATGCTCTATAACTTTAATGATGATTTCAGGGGCTTTACTTAAGAAAAGTAAGCATGTTCGTGGTGCAATGCTAATAAAAGCAAAAGAACTTAAAAAGGAAACAAGGCCGAGCTTGATATCGAGATTAATGGGAGTGAAGCCGCTTTGTATAGGAAATGATAGAATATGCTATCCTAGGGGATCAGAGAATTTGCACACATTAATAATGGGTAGTACAGGTGTAGGCAAAACAGTTGTAACGACTGATTTACTTAATCAAATAAGGGAAAGAGGAGAAAGTGCAATAGTGTTAGACTTAAAAGGTACTTACATAGAGAAATTTTATGACAAACAAAAAGATGTAATTTTAAATCCACTGGATAAAAGATGCCCAGGTTGGAACTTAATGAGCGAAGTAGAAAATTATGGTCATATCAAAGCACTAATAGAGGCATTCATACCACATAGTGAGGGTAAAAATGAATTATGGAACAAGGCTGCAAGAGAGGGATTTACAGGAATAGTAGACAATCAACTTAAAAAGGGCAATAGACTATCAAACCATGAATTGGTAGAAATGTTTTTGAAGCAAAATGTAAAAAAGATAGCAGAATTAGCTCAAGGAACATATGCAAGCTCAGTTATAGATATGACATCACCTGAGACAGCAGCAAGTGTAGTATTTAATCTAAGTACGCATATAACAGGTTTGAGGTTAATAACAGCAGCAAAGGATGGTGGATTTAGTATAAGAAGATGGTATAAAGAGAGGAAAGAAGGTAGTTGTATATTTATAAGCGGGCATAGCGAATATGAATCAATATTAAGGCCACTGCAAACAGCCTGGTGGGAAGTGGCACTCAAAGGATTGATCTCAGAAAAAAGAAAAAAAAGAACTTGGATAATATTAGACGAATTAGGGGCATTATATAGGATACCTTCATTTGCAAACATTGTTGCTCTAGCAAGAGAGTACAATGGATGTATAATAGCTTGTATGCAAGATATATCACAGATAAGAAGTATATATGGTAGAGAAGAATCAAAAACAATTAGTTCTAATTTTGGGACTAGATGTTTTTTCAAAACAAATGATGCAGAAACAGCGGAATGGATATCAAAGGATTTAGGTTATCAAGAAATAGAAGAGCGTTCAGAGTCTATGTCATATGGTGCGCATTCGATGAGAGATGGAGTCAATCTATCCTCTTATAAGAAGACAGTACCTATAGTTAATGCGGCAGAGATGCAATACCTAGAAATACGAGAAATGTATATAAAGATGTTTGGTAAATATCCAGCAATAGTAGGAGTTGAGCCAATAGAGAAAAAGTCTATTAGTCAGGGATTTATAGAAGATGATACATTAAATGAAAAGATATTAAAAATAAAGCAAGATGTTAAGGAAATATTTGATGGTAGGATGGGACTAGCAGTAAATTTTAAAGAGGATCAAAAAGGTAAAAAATCTGTTAACAATAAAAAAGAATTACAGGAGAAGCCAAAAACAGACAATAATGAAGAAAAAACAATGAAATCTAACAATCAAGAGGTACAGAAAGAAACAAGTTCTATAAGTAACCAAGAAAGTAAGGACAATAAAAAAGGCGTAGACAAATTTTTTGATTAATTAGGAGGTAGGCAATGTTAAAAGATTTAAGACTTAATATTAGATTAACGGCCGAAGAAAAAGAGATGGCAGAGAAGAAAGCAGAGAAGCTTGAAATATCACTTAGTGACTTTGCAAGAAATGCACTAATAGATGCATGCAATCAGAATGAAAACACAGATTATTCCGACATTTCAATGCAATTGATAACTTATAGTTATTATTTAATAGACAAATTAGCCAAAGGTAATTTTGATGTTGAAGAAGTAAATAAAGTTAAAGAAAAAGCTAAAAAAGCCATGGAATCATGGGGATATAAAACTATAGAATAAAGTTATGGTATATAAACCAAAGTTTCAATTAAATAGCAAAATAGTAAACTCATTAAGACAAATAGAAAGGAATATGGGATATTGCGATGCAATCAAATTATCAAGAGAGTTACTATCAGTGCTACAGGAAAAGGCAATTATAGAAGAAGCTTATTATAGCACAAGTAGTGAGTTCAGCAATATGAGCCTTAAGCAACTTAAAGAAACAATGCAAAATAGTAATTGCTTAGATGAAGATTTAAGAATAATTGCCAATTATATAGAAGCTCTTAAGGTAGTGCGGTATTATCTGAAGAGCAATAACGATATTACAAAAAATAAAAGTATTAATAAAAATATAATAAGAGATATTTATAGACAACTTATTAACAAAGGTGAGAGTTGTTCAGTGCACTCAATTAAATATAGAGAATCAAAGATTGAGAACATAATAATGTCAAATATGGCCTTAAAATACCAGGATGACAAAGATGAAGTTAATGTAATGATAAATGATTTAGTTCAGTATGATGAGCAGTCAACAGAAGTAAATAGTGTAATTTTAGCTGGTATTCTACAATTTCAGATTATATATATTCAGCCATTTAAAATATATAATGAGATTTTGGCAAAAATTGTTGCTCAATTATGCTTATACAGAGATAACTATCAGTTTAATAACCTACTGATATTAAATGAGTATTACGGCAAAAATAAAAAAGGATATTATGATGCAATAAAACATTCGATTAAAAATGATATAGATATAACTGCGTGGTTAGAATATTTTAGTAAGGCCTTAGAAGTGCAAAGCGATATACTAAGGAAATCACTTAGTAAGTATCAGAAATATGAGGAATTAAAACTTAAAAATAGATTATTTGAGAGGCAAATAAGATTAATAAATAATATAATAAAATACGATTCTGTTAATATAAGAATCTTTAATAAGTTATATCCTTATTTAACAAAAAGAACGTTGCAAATGGAAATAAGTAAATTAGTAGATATGAAGTTACTACAGGTTATTGGAAATAGTACCAAAAGAGAATATGCTTTAAATATATAAATAAAATGTTATCAATCAGCACAATAAAATCAGCAGGAGTGGCAGTAGAATATTATAGAAATATAATAAACTACTATGCTAAAGATGTAGAGAATATAGAAGATAAAAGTCAGTGGTATGGTGCTGGTGCAAAGGAATTAGGTCTTGAAGGGAATGTTAAAGACAGAGATTTTGAATTATTGCTAAAAGGCCATGTAAATGACCAAAGACTAGGAAGAAATGAGGGCGGAGAAATTAAGCATAGACCTGGATATGATTTAACATTTTCAGCTCCAAAGAGTGTGTCTATAATGTCTGAAGTTGTAGGAGATAAAAGATTATCAGAGGCACACACACAAGCAGTTAAAAATACTTTAGATGTTCTTGAAAAAAACGTAATACATACAAGGAAAACAGTAGATGGCGTTACTTCCATGGAAAAGACTGGTAATTTAGTAGCTGCAATGTTCGAAGAGAATACATCAAGGGAGCTTGATCCACAAAAGCACACGCATTATGTTTTGATGAACATGAGTAAGTATGGTGAGAAATGGATGTCTATTGAAAGCAAGCCAATATACGATAATAAAATGTTCTATGGTCAGATATATAGATCATTTCTTGCAAAAGAAGTAGGTAAATTAGGTTATGAAGTAGAAATAACTGGCAAGAACTCAATATTTGAAATAAAGGGTGTGCCAAAAGATTTAATTAATGAATTTAGTAAGAGAAGAGCTCAAATATTAGAAGCACTGGGTAATTATCAATACCATAATGCAATTACTGCTGCAAATGCAACAATTAAAACAAGGGTTGCAAAAAAATCAGTTGATTCAGAAGAGCTTAAAGAAATCTGGAGTAGCCTATCTAATTCGTTAGGATTTCAGACAGAAACTGCTGTACAAAGATTAAGCACTGAATATAGCGACGAAAATATAACAGTAGAAAAAAATTCAGATGATAAATCAACTATAGAAAGGCTAAGTGATAAATACGAAGAATTTTGTCGCAAGTTTGAATATAAAATTAAAAAAACTATAGAGCATTTTAGCAATCACCCAGATTCGCCAGTAAGTAGATATAATAGATCAGCAAAGAGAGCAATTAAATATGGAATAGAGCATTTGAGTGAGAGGTCATCAGTTTGGAGTGAAAAAGAACTATATATAGCAGCTATGTGTTTTTCCACAAAGGAGTTAAGTTATGATGATATTGCAAAAGAAATAGAATCAATGAAAAGGGAGGGTGAATTACTTACAGGAAAACATGAGGGTATGCTTACAACTAATGAAGCAATAAAAAAAGAAAAGTATATAATTAAAACAATGAAGCAGGGTAAGGGAACTTCTGATCAAATATGTAAAAAAACCTATGTTGCAGATAGGTTGAGAAATACCTTACTTAATTCAAGCCAAAGGAAAGCAGTAGAGCATATACTTTGTAGTAAAGATAAGATAGTAGGTGTTAATGGTTATGCAGGGACTGGCAAAACCTTTATGATGGAAAAAGCAAAAGAAATAGCAAATGGCAAAGGTTATGAGATTATTGGATTATCGCCTACAGCCTCTGCTGCAAACACTCTTGAGAAAGAAACTGGCATTAAGTCCCAGACAATCCATAAATTCTTATATCAATATAAAAAACTCATTGAAAATAAACACACAGGCATTGATAGCCATAAGTATAGATTTGAACTTAGAAATAAAATGCTTGTAGTAGATGAAGCATCGCTTACATCTACAAATCAAATTGAAGCAATATGTAAAATTGCGAATGAAACATTTGTAAAGGTTGTTTTAATAGGTGATAGAAAACAATCAAAATCAGCTGAGGCAGGAAACCCTCATTCCGAATTGCAAAAAAGAGGAATGAATACAGTGGAAATGAATGAAATAATTAGGCAAAAAAATAATACTTTTAAAAGTGCTGTATATGATTCAATAAATGGATTAATAGAATCGGCATTTAAAAAAATTGACAAAAATGTCTATGAAATACCAAGTAAGATAAAGGATAAAAAAGAAGGTATTATAAAAACTACAGCTTCACACTGGATAAATTTAAATGAAGAAAAAAGAGAAAATACACTAATAGTATCTCCCTCAAATAAAATTAGAGAAGGTATTAATCATGAAATAAGAAATTACTTAAAGTTAGAAAATAAATTACAAGGTCAGGAACATAAATTAAAAGTATTAGAAAATAAAAGTTTAACAAAAGCAGAAAAATGTTTAGCAACTAATTATGAAAAAAATGACGTAATATTATTTAACAATGAATATAAAAAACTAGGCATCAAAAAGGATGAATATTTAACAGTAAAAGAAATAAAAAATAATAATATAATTACACTTAAAAGCAAACAAGGTAGAGAACTAAATTTAAACCTAACATATACAGTTAAGAATTTAGATAAAGCAATAGAAGTCTTTAAACAAAAAAAGATAAATTTACAAATAGGCGATACAATAAAATGGACAAAAAATTCAAAAACAAATCCGCTAATAATAAATTCAGAAAAAGGAAAAATATTAGAGATAGATAATAAGAATATTATAATAAAAGCAGGAAATGATAAAAATGTGGTTTTGAGTATTAAAAAAGATCAAAGTATAATAAATCATATAGATTATGGATATGCATCAACAGTACACAGTTCACAAGGAGTATCACATGAAAATGTAATGGGAGCAATAGAATCAAAACATCCATATCTAACGAATCAGCAGATGTTTTATGTAACAATATCAAGAGCAAAAAATGAAGCATCAATTATAACTGACAATAAAAATATATTGGCTAAAAATATTAAGAATAATACTGGCTATAGTATATCTGCACTAGAGCATGTAGGTAGTAAAAATAAACTTGAAGTAAATAATGAGGTTAATAATCAAACAATAAAACAACATAATAATTCAATAAAAATCGACCCTGTAAGAGCTGTAATAAAACTTTAGTGACTTATGTTTCACATTGTCCTACACCAAAAAGCGCAATTTATCAGCTATACAAAATTTGTCCTACAAATGGTTCACAAATATACAACTTATTTTAAAATTTTAGGTTTTGGTTCACATTGTCCTACATCAGAAAAGGCTTTTTACCATGTATAAAAAGCATGTCCTACAAATGGTTCACAAAAAAAATGACAATATAAAATTTGTCCTACAAGTGGCTCACACTCTATAACATAGTAAAAAAGCTACTTTATAAGCTATGCAACAAAGTTGCGTCAGGTGTGATGAGAAAATACTTTAGTATTTTCTCCTTATCTTAGCTCTGCCGTTGTACTTACTTTTTTAATTATGTTTCTTTAATTGTTCTTTAGATTTTATTTTTAGATATCAAGCCTCAGTGGCGAATGAACGTTTAACTTTTTGATTTAAATTATTTATAATATTATTATATAGATACAAATGATTTAAAATTATAAATATTTTAATGCTAACCTAAATTAAAGTAAATTAATTATTTTTTAATTTAACTAATTTTTATAGGTAGTTTATGAGAAAAGATAATTTTGAAAAACTAAACTCTTCAATTCAATCATTACAAAATAAACATTTTGAATTTGAAAAATTAATTGAATTAGTAAACAAAAGTTATTTTGTTATTGATAGTTTAAAAATAGAAAAACTAAAAAAAGAAAAGTTGAAAATTAAAGATATGATTTTAGAAAAAGAAATAGACTTAAAAAGTCTTAATAAAAAATCTGTGTAATTATTTTATAATTTATGAAACTGATTTTTAATTTTATCAAAAATTATTGGATTAAATATTTGATTTTAGCATTAATTTCAATATTGAAAATAAAAATAATAAAAAAGTGAAATAATTATAAAATTATCTCACTTAGTTTTTAGTAATTCTAGTTTGAATTAAATAATTATTTATAATTAAAAAATAACTTATATTGAAATTTACTTTTGACGTTGTTTTTTATAAAAGTTTCAATAATAGATTCAATATTTATAATGTCATTATAAAGTATTTTATCTTTAAATAATAAATTAATCTCAAAATAATAATCTTCTTTATTAAGAGGTGTTTCAATTAAAATATCATTAGCATTTATGTTATCAGTATTACTTAAAAAGGTTTCATAATTTATAGAGTAATTTGATTTAACTTCCTGAGTAGTAATTTTTGGTTTATTAATTTTTAACAATAAACTATCAAATAAAAACAAATTTCTTTTAAGATTTATTTTTTTAATTAAATGATCCCAATACTTAGAAATCAAATTATTTAAATAATTATTCACTCTGGTATTTAACTCTAAATTATCACTAAGAGGATTAATAGAGATATTATTAAGATTGGCAGGGAAAGTTTTTAAAGCATTATTTAATCTATCAGTTAAATTAGAATTAGCTTTACAAATTAAATGAGTCTTATCCTTTACATTAATAACATCAAGATAGCCTAAAATATTTTGGGGATTATTGATATAATATTCATTGATACGTTTATTTTGATTTTTAAGCTTATAAGGCTTAGTATTGATCCATTTGGTAGGTAAGTTATCTTTAACAAGAAAAATCACATCAGTAGTAACTCTAGCACCAGTAAATATATTGTCAGGCAATCGATAAGCAGCAAGAAGACTAGCTCCTTCTTTTGTAATAACATCTCTGATATGACCACTTATCATATCTAGGACATATTGGTTAACAACAAAAGCTAAGATTCCTCCTTTTTTAAGTAATCTTACTCCACGTGCAACAAAATAGTCAGTGAGAACAGTTTTTGTTAAATCCTTGTTGTTAGAATCGATGGCCATATTATTAGAAAAAGGTGGATTCCCGATTGCTAAATCAAATGAATTATTTGGAAGAGTGGTGTTTCAAATTTTTTATTAATCGATTTTATATCAGGATGAAGGGCTTTGAGTATTTGGTAAGCAAAAGGTTCGCATTCAATTGCTGTGATATTGCTATTCTTTCTCATAGCTTGAGGTATATGCTTAACAAAAGCACCAGTGCCCGCGGCTGGCTCAAGAATATTGCCACTTTTAAACCCTAGTTTATCTAATGCTTGATAAATGAATTTAACTAAAAACTCAGGAGTGTAATAAGCGGTTTTAGCTGTAGGTTTAATTGCAGCTATCTCTTGTTTAGAGATAACTGCATTAAGTTTTTTGTAATAATTATGTTCTACTAATTCATTTCCCATTCCACCAAAGCCAGAATACTTTTCTAAAAGCTTTGGATTAAAGTTTTTTTGTGAAATTAAATTTATTACTTGTAAATTATGTTCAGTTCTCATATTATGCTCCTATCTATTTGATAGGATTAAGAGGTTAGCATATCTCTACTTCTCACATTATTCCCGCCTCTTAATCCATAAAATTAAAAAATCAGTTAAAATTAAGTTGAGTCTGGTTGTTATTTTGATCGTTGGCAGATTGCCAAACAGAGTAACTAGATTTTTGAGAAAGATAATGTTTGGCTAAAGAATCAATATTAGACTTAAATTCAGAAATAATCTGATGCTTAAGATAATCAATCTTTTTGTTATTTATATCTGTAGCATTAACTTCATGTTTAAGTCTAAATTCAAGATTATAAATTTCAGACTGAACTAATTTAATAAAAGTATTAGTTAATTGAGATTGATTACTAGAATTTATTAAGTTTACTTTATAAGTCATAAAAACCTCTAATAAAATTGTTAAAATAAAACGATTAGTCATTATTTTTACTACTAGTTAATCTAGAAGTATGACCCCCGTCATGCTTCCTGCCTGCTGGCGAAGCATGGGTAGCAAAGGGAAAGGGAAAAATGTGAAAAATTTTCATTTTTTTGATTTTTGCTATGAATTGCGAGCTTGCTTGCAAGAAGAAAAAAATTAAAATATTTTGCATTTTGTGAGCGTAGCGAATTTACCCTTGTACTGCGCGAGGCGATAGCCTTAGCCTTTTTGTTTTTAACAATCAGTAAACTATTATTATAGAAAAAACCCTTAAATTAATATTAATACTTTTGAGGTGATACTAAGATATGTTTTCTGGCTTTTAGAATAAAAAATATTATTATAAGCGTTATTATAAATAAAAAATTATTGATTATGTCAATCAATATAGAGTTTAATGCTAGATTAAGCCATATAGAGAAAGTAAAGAAAGATTTAAGAACACAGTATAATAGCTTAAAAACCGGGTTAAAAGAAAACTCAGTACTTGAATCATCAACAAAAGAAACTGCTGTAAGACATGCAAAAGCAATGCATGATTATGCAAATGAACATTATTTAGAAGTTAAATTACAAGCAGAAGAGTGGAGAAAAATTAATATAATAGCCAAACAAGTGATAAGTAATATGAGATCAGTAAAAAATTATACAACCAAAATATATAACATATGTGGTTATCGATGTGATTTCTAATATTATGTTATAAAGATTAGAGTATTTGCAGTAAATATGCTATGATTGGAGAAAATTATTTAAAGTGCTATGAATAGATTAGAGCTTATCGAATCATTTAAAAATACTACAGATAATGCCATAAATATAGCATCTGATTATGCAATTAAATCTATTGCACCTACTTTAGGTAAAGCTGACTTATTAATAATTATATTATTAGGTTTTGTTGTTTTAATATTTTGTTATTTTGATTTAATTAAAAAGAAGTAAAAACTTTAAAAGGGAATATTAAATAATTAGAGAAATTAAAATGTTATTTATAAAAACTGAGTTTTTAGTCTTAGTAAAGTAATTAGGGAGGGTTATTTATATGGCAGTAATACCAAATGCAGTATCAATGCAAGAAGTAACAGAGATAATGGCTAAAACACTAAAAGAATTACATAAATTAATAGAAGCAAAGGATAATAATCCAAAAGAAAAGATGGTTTTAATGATGAGCTATACGATGGGCTTAGTAATACAGATAAAAGAAAAATTAGAAACTTTAGAAAGTGGATTAGGAGATGAATATATAAATTCAATAAATCTAGCAGTAGGAAATAACGGAGAGGGAGTAAAAACAGTAGAGAAGATGGTAAATGGAGATCCGGCAATAAATGAGTCAGCATCTGGATTAAACCCAAATGACTTACCAGGTGCAGTTAATTTTTTAAGTAATAGAATAAATAAAGCTATACACAAAAGTTTTGAGGATATGCCAATTGCTTTAAAAAATGAAGTTACCTTACTTCATTCATTATGTACGGTAATTACAAACACATTAATTGGAGTGAGTAATGGAAATCCCAATCAGTTAATTGAAGAATTTGCAAAAAATATGAAAATAATTGCAGATAAAAATAAGGAAACAAAATATTCTGAGCAATTCACGATGAATTAATTAAAGCCTGGAAAAATAGAATAAAAGCTTGTTATAAATTTGCTAGTAGTAGAATTAAGAATATATGATTAATAAATTCCAGAAGAATAAATGGGGAAAGTAATAGTATTTGGTAATGAAAAAGGTGGCTCTGGAAAAACAACAGTAGCATTCCATATAGCGACAGTTTTGCTTAAGAAATCAAAAAGAGTGTTAATCATAGATGCCGATATACGTCAAAAATCATGTACAAGATATTTAGAAAATAGAAAGCAAGCAATAGAAAAAGATAAGTTAAAACTAGAATTGCCATATATACTTGATATAAAAGAAGAGTTTATTATAGAAGGAGAGGGAGAAAAATTAGAAAAAATAATAGAAGAAAAGAAAAAAGAATTTGATTTTATAATAGTAGATACACCAGGCAATTATACTAAGTTAAGCAAGGTACTGCATGAGCAAGCAGATATAATAGTAACGCCAATCAATGATAGTTTTATAGATGTAGATTTATTAGGCCAAGTAGATAGTGATGATCTAACAAATTCAAAAGCAGGTGTTTATAGCAATATGATATTTGATTGTAAAAAACAAAAAGCTATAAAGCATAAAAAAGAAATAAAATGGTATGTACTCAGAAATAGAATATCCAGTATAAGCACAATAAATATGAATAAAATATCAAAAGCTGTGAACAAATTATCAAAAAAGTATGGATTTGAGGTAATAACAGGCTTTGGAGATAGAGTCATATTTAAAGAGTTATTTTTAGATGGGCTAACATTAAGTGATGTAGGGATAAGTCCAAAAGTAAAAATGAATTTATCGACAGTAGCAGCTAGAAGTGAGCTAAGAGAAATAATAAGTAGGATAAATATCGAATAGTGTAATAAATAGAAAGATTATTTAAATTTAAAATCATACCATGGTTAAAAACAAATTATTACCAGATATACGACCTGAAAAATGGCGTAGATATAATTTTGAATCAAAAGATATGTATTATTCTGTTATTCTTCAACAAGATTTGTTTCATGAGTGGAATATAATAAAAATATCAACGGCTAAAAGTGATAAAACTGGCAACATGTCTATAGAATCATGTTTTTCCTACGAAGACGGGCAAAACAAAATAGAGAAAATAAAGAAGATAAGAAGATCAAGAAAATATATTTTAAAAAATACAAATACACAAATATTGGGTTTAAACTTTGAAAAGATTGGCTTAATTGTTGGGAACATGGTATAAATTAATATTTAATTATTTAATAAATAAAAACATGAATAAAGAAGATTTTATAAAACTACTTGCTGCAAAAGTTGGTAGCTCAGCATCCGAAGCTAACAAATGGTTTAAAGCTGTTACTGATACTATAGGAGATGCAGTACAAAAAACAGATGAATTAAGATTTGTGGGATTTGGATCATTTAAATCAAAGATTAGAAAAGCATCGGATGTAAAGACTCCTAGAGGGGAAACAGTACATGTTCCTGAAAAGAGAGTAGTGAGTTTTTCAGTAGGTAGCGAATTAAAAGAAAAAGCATTAACAAAGATTGATTCTGAAGCTGATGATAGTAAAAAAGCTGCAGCAAAAAAGTCAACTACAAAGCCTAAAAAAGTAAGCAAGGCAAAGAAATAGTAATTTAAAAGATTATAAGCTATGGAGTTATGGTCAAAAGCATCTTATATAGAAGAGATAAAAGATGCTTTTAAAAAGAGGTATGTTAATTTAAAATCTAGAATGAAACAAGAGGGTAATCTTTCATTGGGTTTAAAACAAGGAGCGGTCAAATATATAAAAGAGATGACAGCTCATGCTGATCAGCATTATTATGGAGTAAAAAGTTTAATACAAAAAGCTCCAAAAAATGATAGGGTTGCCAATCAAATTGAGCGCAGCATGAGATCTATAAGAGGTTACAGAGAAAAAATATATAAATTATGTGGTTATGATGATAGATAATAAAGAGCAAGATCATAAAGTTAATTCTAAAGAAAAAAAGAAGTTTGTGCCTAAAAAATATCCTAGGCCATGGGAGATAGAGTTAACAGAAGAACAACGTAAAAACCTAAGCAAGCAAATAGAAGAAGATACTAAGCACTATAAAGACCTTGGGAAGAGAATTGCCGAAGATAAATCTAATCAAGAACTATATGACAAAATAAAAAATAAGTTGAAATAGTAATGACTCAAGAATTAAAAGTTGGTAAAAAGCCAGAAGTAGATAATAATAAAATAAAGGCTAACAAACAAAAAGACAATATAATATCTACACAAAAATATGAAGAAGTTTTGAATGAACTTTCAGCTAAATATCCAAAATTATTTAATAAAGAAGAAGTAAAGTTACTTAAAGTTGGAATAAGACAAGATATAATTGGTGTAGGTGGTTTAACAATAACAAAATCACAATTATCTAAATTTCTAAAAGTATATTGTACTGGTCGCGAATATAAGAAGCTTCATATAGAAAATGCAAAAAGATATGACTTAGAGGGTAATGAATCAGGAGTTGTAACAAAAGAGCATATAGAAGGTCTTATTAAAGTTAGAGAAGAAGCAAAGAAAAAATGGGGATTGAAAAAACAAAAAAAGATAGAATGGGCTAAAAAACAAAAGGAGCAAAATAATAATGCTAAGGATGAAAGAAATAGCACTAGTAAAAATCAAAAAAGCAGTTCTCATTCAAAAACAAATACTGATACAAAAGTAGTAAAGCCAGATGTTACTCAAGATAACGACGTAGCTAATATAAAATCTACCAATAGCAGTAAGCTAAGATTAGGGCTAAAGAAATAAAGGATTGCAGATTAATGATAGAATCATGTAAAAAGCAAATAGAGCAAGCAGATAAAAACAGAAGATACCATATCATGAAAATACATTATCACAATCTACAAAATGAAATCAGGAAAAATCAAATAAAGCATTTAAACATTGAAATTGAAGATAGAATATTGAAATGAGCTAAATTGCTGGTTAAACATTCAAAGAACTCAATAAAGAGGTTTTTAAACATAATTAGAAATTTGATAAAAAGTAGAAAAACGGTTGAAGCATATCAATTAATAGGAGAGCTAAATCCTAAAATATCTAGGTGGGCTAACTATTATAAATATGTGGTAAGCAATAGGATATTTGGGTATGTGGATGATTGCATATACAGGTGTATAGCGAAATAGGCAAGAAGAAGGCAAAATAATAAAAACAAATATTGGATAGCAAAGAAATATTTTTGCAGAAAGGGTTTGTCAAATTGGGTATTCTTCGGCGCACATACAAATAGTAAAGGGCAGAAAATTGAGAATACTCTTAAGAAAATGAGGTTTACTCCAATTAGACGTCATGTGAAAATTAAGAAGAAAGCGAGGTTATATGATCCACAATTTTCAGAAGATTTTGCAAATAGAAAGCAAAAGAGAGATGAAAAGTTATATCATAGTTATCAAACTTCTGCACTTAAGCTATTTGGAATGGAAGTCTATTGATTAAAACCAACTGCTTGGTCTTAATAATTGGCTGCAAAGAGGCTTGAACCGTATAAATAATGGTGTATATATAAATATATTTACTGTATTGCTATTAAGTAAAGTTATTAATTACTAGGAAAAATAAGAAAACCTAGGTTTTCTAATGTTTAGTGATTAAATATATAACTTAATAAATTATTGGTAATTATAAAATACTTTGCAATTGAAGATATTGTGATTAGTATAATATTTAATGAGTAATTAGAAAATAATGACTAAAAATGCGAAGCAAAAGTTAGAGGGAGAAATATTTCATCTTAGAGATAAACATACTAATTTAAAATCTAAAATTAAAGAATTAGAAATAGATATCAAAAATAATATAATAGATGAGCTTACGGGGATAAAATTATCACTATTCAAAAAAGAGAAATTAAGAATTAAAGATTTAATAGAAAGTAAAGAGCGAGTATTAAAATCTCAACTCAATTTATAGTTAGAAATATTATTGATATTAATAAAAGTTATTTGATGAATTACCAAGTGTAATTTATGAAGTATGAGTTATTTAATAATAAGCATTAAGTGTGAGGGAAAATATATGCTATTTTTTAGAAACTTTATAAATAAAAATAATTTTTTTATTACTATTTAAGTTGAATATTTAGTATTAAAATAATAGAATCAACATAAACAATTTATTATTTAAATAATGAATAAAAAAGCAATATCAAGAAAAATAAATTCTTTAGAAAAAAAGAAAAAAGAAATAGCAAAAAAGATATTAGAATTAAAAAATAAAGAAGATAAAAAAGAGAAAGAAGTAGAAGTAAAAAAGAAAATGATAATAGGAGATTATTTTTTAAATAAATATAAGAAAGAAAATAAGTTGAATGAATTACAAGATTTATTAGATAAATATTTAACTAAAAAAAGAGAGCGTAGAATATTTAATCTTAATTAATAATTATTAATTAAAATTTATATAATTTTTAAAAATAAAAATGATAAAAAAATGAAAATGAGTTCAGGAAATATAAAAAACAATAACAAAATAAATCAAAAAGATTTATTTAATCCAGAATTATTTTTAACTATTGATAAAATTAATAAAAGGTTTGGCAAAGATGCAATTGGATATGGTAGTGATAAAAGTGATTATAAATTAACAAAAGTTTTAGAAAGTACAAATGTTAATATATTAAAGAAAAATGCAAATGATTTACTTAAGAAATATCAAAAAATAGATAGAGAGATTATTTTATATTCTAAAGCTAAGAAGAGTAACGCTAATGTATATAAAATAAAATTATTAAAAAAAGAGAAAGAAAGGATAAGAAAAATATATATAGAGATAAGGCAAAAGGTATTAAGTATTAGTAGCTAGGGTAATAAGTAAATTAAAATGATTACACATCATGAATATAAAGAATCAATTACCAGCAATAGAATCAATCAAATGGAAAAGATATAAATTTGAATCAGAGAATAGATATTATGTAATAATACTCCAACAAAACTTATTTCATGAGTGGAGTATAATAAAATATTATGGTGGTAAATTTAATAAATTAGGAAATATGAAAATTGAAATTTGCGATTCATATGAGGATGCTCAAAATAAGATTGAAAAATTGCAAAATAAAAGAAAGTCTAGGAAGTATATTTTGAAGAATACAAAAAAAGGAAAGCTTGGAATTAATTTTGAAAAGACTAACTTATTTACTGGAAATATGGTATGACTATAGGAACGTGCATGAAATAAAATATACATCTTTAAACTTTGATTTTTTATGATATCTTTTAAGATAAGTGTTTTTATTGAATAAATATGAAGTTTATGCAAAAATATAACAAAAAAATAGAAGATCAAATGGTTGCGTTTTATAATAATTTGCAAGAAAAAGATAAACGACATTATGCAGTTATTGAAGCAATAAAACTTGGATATGGTGGCATCAAATATATATCTAGTCTATTGTCATGTACTAGGAAACTATTTACAAAGCTATAGATGAGCTCAAAGAAAACAATCTTTTGTCTTCGAGTCGTTCTAGGAATAAAGGTGCTGGTAGAAAAAATTGTTTAGAAGAAAATAAACACATAATAGAAGAAGCTTTTTTAAAATGTAATTGATAAACATATTGCAGGAGACCCTATAAATTCAAATATCAGATGGCTTAAGATCACAAAGCTGGAAATAGTTGAGTTAATGGAAAAAGAAGGGGTAAAGATTAGCCGTAATATAGTTACAAAATTGTTTAAAAAGCATCATTTTGTAAAAAGAAAAATGCAAGGAAAGTTAGCTTGTGGTTATTTTATTGATCGAGAAATTCAATTTAAAATAACAACCAAAAAATTAAATAAATTTAAAAATCAGATAATCCCATAATTAGTATTGATACTAAGAAAAAAGAGCTATTAGGACAAATTTATAGAAATGGGAAAGTATATTGTACCAAAGCTCTTGAAGTATACGACCATACTACTGATATCATTACAGTTACAGACGGGACAGTAATACCACATGGGATTTATGATATAAAACAAAATAAGGCCTATGTTAACACTGGAACTACTCATGAAACAGCAAAGTTTCTATATGATTCACTAAGGATTTGGTGGGAAAAACAAGGCAAAAAAGATTATCCTAATGCTGAGAATTATTAATTTTTTGCGATGCAGGTGGTGCTAATTCTTGGAGGATATATGTATTTAAAGTGGAATTACAAAAACTTAGTACAGATATAAAGTTAAAGATTAACTATTTTTCATTACCCTCCATATAGTTCAAAATGGAATCCAATTGAGCATAAAGTTTTTCCTCATATTGCACGTGTTATGGATGGAGTAATTTTAAGAACACATGATCAAGTTCGAAAACTTATTGAAAACACAAAAACTAAAACAGGACTTAGAGTAACAGCTAATATAATGATACATTCTAACATATAGGGATTGAAACAGCTAAAAAGCTTTTGGATAATATTAATATAAAATACGATAAAGTTATACCAGAATTAAATTATTCTATATGCCCTAAAGTACACCTATTTAACACATTCTAATTACAGGAGAAGCATAACCCTAAAGAGATACATAAATGAATCACTTATTGCATATTAACGTTTTATAAGTTACAATACGTATGTATAATTTTTTATCGATCATTTATTAGTTTTTTAAAAATACAGATTTTAACAGGTACCTAACTGATAAAGAAAAAAGTATTTTTACTACAATTAATCCAAATACTAATTATTTATATTTCCCACAAGCCAATACAGATGATATAAAGTTTTTAACCAAAGGTGGTAAATATACAAATGATGCTAACTTTTTTATGCGAACAATATCATTGCATAGGACAAGACCCTTTAATCCATTTGTATAATAAGGGCACAGGAGATTATATATCACAACTTAGCCATTATAATCCTAAAACGATAAAGAATATATGTAATAATGAGAAATTTGAATGTATTATTGATGTTCAATACTATGCTACATATAATTGCATAGGATGGGCAATAGGAGTAACAAAGTGGGTTAATCCTTCCGATATAACCGCATATGCTAAAGGAGGATTATCTATAACTGAAGTAATTAATTCATTTTTAGATGATAAAGCTAAGTTATATGCAAAGTCATCTTCTAATATATTACATATAGTAGATGATCTTAATTCACTATCTGATAACAATGTAAAATTGGATAACAATACAGTCGCTTTTTATTTTGATAATAACAATAAATTTCTTCATGGCGCAAGGTATGTAGAAACTTTATTAGAAACTGAAATGATAAATAGATGGACTTTTAAATTAGGACAATCAATTTTAATATCGCATGAACTTGATGATCTTAGAGGAGAATATTCTTTATATGGTGATAATATTGCATATGCAGTATTAATAACTAAAGATCAAGGTCATGGTGAATTATAGGAGGTATTTATGACAAATGAAAAAGGAGCTGCGAACAAAATAGCGGTATTAGCAGCAAAAGCATTAAAACTACAAGAAATGAAAGAATTTCAATCTAAATATGCTGAAGTAATAAAAGCTTACCAAGAATCTCCATTGGCACTTTTATCTACTATCAATATAAATGAATTGAATGAATTTCAGGAATGGAAACAGCATTTATTAGATAATAAAGATAAAACCATTCCTATGATTATATCAAAAATGCTTAAAGGAGATATTTTTGCTTTTAGTATTTATAAAGAATTAACACCACATATCATTGATTATGATATGGTGCACCATAACAAAGATATGAATCAAGAATTACAATATTATGGTGGTGCTGAAGATGGGTTAGCTATAATAAATGCTCGACATTGGTTAGGAACAAAGGATGCGGTAGAAGTGTTTGCTCAATTTACTGATGGTAAAAATATAGAATGTGAGGTTAATGAAATGTTAAATATTAATAACGAATTCATAGATTGCATACATAATTTTTAACGTTCTAAGAAAAATTCTTAATCCATAATAATTATTTTATACATCATATTTAAAAGTGATTTATTTTTACAAAATTTATCAAAAGCAAAATAACTTAGCTTTTGATAATATTTTTGTAATCCCCTGTATTTGTTAAGGAAAACTCAATTCCTTTAAGAAGAATATTAATAAAAATTAAAAGATGTCTATTTTATTTCATGCACGTTCCTATAATTTTAATGATATTATGGATAAAGTAGAATTTATAGAATTATTAAAAAACAATACCCTTGATATGATAAACAAAGCATTTGAGTATACTACCCAATCTATTATACCTGATATGTATATGGGTAAGAATGAGTTAGTAGTTTTTGGTTTGATAGTATTAATAGTAATATTTTATTATATTACAACTCATAAAAACAGTAATAAAAGTAAATAATTCAGAGTTTTTATAGTATAGTGCCTAATAATTACTGGCTTTTTTCCAAGAGTTAATGGTATAAGAGATTAATAATTAATTATATTAATTTAAATTATGAAACAAAAAAGTATAACAACAATATTTACAGCATTATTAATAATGGCAATGTTCGTAAGCTTAGTATCAAATGCATGTGAGAAGCATAACAGTAATAAACAAGCTAAAAGGTCTAGTCAGATTATTGATGATGAAGGAGACGAAGATGTAGATGTAGAGGATCATAACGAAGAAGATGAAACAGATAATGAATCAACATAGTTATAAAGAAAATGAAACATACATGGTTTAATGCTGAAAAAGGATATGGATTTATATCATCAGAGGATTTAAAAAAAGATGTATTTATACATATATCGGCATTAAAAGAAGCAGGGTTAAATATTTTAACAATAAAGTTTTAAACAATAATAAATAAGGTAATATAAAAAAGGAGCAATGAATGAATAAGCAAGAATTTTTAGCAAAGTTATCAAAGAAAAAAGGAAGTACAATAACAGAAGCAGATAAGTGGCTTAAGTCAGTATTTGAAACAATAGGAGAAGCAATACAAGAGACAGATGAATTAAGATTTATAGGCTTTGGAACATTTAAAGTGACTGTAAGCAAAGCGAGGGATGTAAAAACACCGAAGGGAGAAATAGTGCATGTACCTGCAAAAAGAGTAGTAAGGTTTGCAGTAGGTAGCGAGTTAAAATCAAAAGCTGAAAGTAAGAAATAGGCATTTATCATGTTAATGAACATAGAGTTCAATGCTAGATTAACTCATATAGAAGAAGTAAAGGAATATTTAAGGAAAATGGTAGAAGAGGAAACCAAGCTTTATAAGGGACTTAGCAAAAGAATAGATCAGGATAGTTCTGGGGAATGATCATAAAAATAAACTCAAAAAATAAAAATTGATATTAGATATAGCAATGACTAAAGAAATAAAAAATACGGAAGAATTAGAAACTAACAATAATAAAACAAAAATAGAAAATAAAAAGAGTAATATAATATCACCTGAGAGGTATGAAGAAGTTTATAATAAGCTATCTAGTAAATATCCAAAGTTATTTAATAAGCAGTAAGTTAAATTACTGAAAACAGGAATAAGAAAAGAGATAATAGCAGATGGAAATTTAAAAATAACCAAATCACAATTAGCTAAATTTCTAAAAGTATATTGTACTAGTAGTAAATATAAAGAACTTCATGTAGAAAACGCAAAGAGATATGATTTAGAGGGTAATGAAGCAGGAGTTGTTACAAAAGAGCAAATAGAAGGTCTTGTTAAGTTAAGAGAAGAGACAAGGAAGAAACGAGAATTAAAAAAACAAAGGTATGAAAAATTAGCTAAGAAGCAAGAGGAAAAAAATAATAGCGCTAAAGTTAAAAATAAAAGTATTAGTAAAGATCAACAAGGAAGTACTTATTCAAAGACAAATAATGATAGGAAAGTAAGAAAGGCAATTATTACTCAAGATAACATAGGTAATTTTATAAATAATGTGAAATCAAAATTGGGGTTAAAAAGATGAAGAGTCCAGCAATAAGAGTAGCAGTAGATGCAGGTAAAACATATTATTGGTGTAGTTGCGGTTTAAGCAGTAAGCAGCCATTTTGTGATGGCAGCCATAAAGATGACGAACAAGGAAGAAAGCCAATAGAATATACTGCTATTTCAGATAGGTTTATATCATTTTGTACATGTAAAGAAACAGATTTACCACCTTTATGTGATGGTTCACATAGGAAAAATAAAGAAACAGGAAAGTAACATAGAAAATATTGGATGGCTAAATTTATTAGAGATTACTTATTATTCATTCTTAAATCTGCAACAATTATTTTATTGTTTTTTGGTGTTAGTTTAATTTTTGCAAGCTTTGGAGATAAAAGTAAAAACAAAGATATTGGCTCTTTAATAATTAAGGATTTAAGAAATCAATATTACGATATCAAAAATGAAATGATAAATAATATATACACTAAAACTGAAGCAGAAAAGCTAACTACTGATATTAAGAATAGTGAAATAGAAAAAAAAGGTAGAACCTTTGTGATTAAATTTGATGGAGATATACAAGCAAAAGCAGTAGATTCATTAAAAAAGGAAATAACTGCTATTTTATCTATAGCAGATCATAAAGATAATGTAGTTTTAATGTTAGAGTCACCAGGTGGTACTGTTAATGGATATGGATTAGCAGCATCTGAACTTGAAAGATTAACTGCAAAAGGGTTGTATTTAACTGTATTAGTTGACAAAGTTGCAGCAAGTGGTGGTTATATGATGGCAGTAATAGCTGATAAAATAATTGCGGCACCTTTTGCAATAATAGGATCTATTGGGGTATTAGTTGAAAGTCCTAATTTTAATGAGTTATTAGAAAAAAGGGGGGTGAAATATGAACAAATTACTTCAGGAAAATACAAAAAGACGATAAGTATATTAGGTAAAAATACAGAAGAAGGACGTCAGAAAGTAAAAGAAGAATTAAATCAAATACATAGAGTATTCAAGTCATTAATAAAAAAACAACGTCCAAATATTGATATAGAGAAGATATCAACAGGAGAGTTTTGGTTAGGTACTCAAGCTAAAGAATTAGGGTTAGTTTATGCTACAATGACTAGTACTAATTATTTAACTTCTTTATATCAAGAAAACAAAAATGTATATTTAATTAAGTATGAAAGAAAAGTACCATTTGCAGAAAAGTTAATTAACTCTATTGGAGTAGTAAAGAATATGATAAATCAAGATAATATATCTTCTACTATACCCATGCTTAAGAATTAAAAAGTAAATTAAAATCTATAATTTATATTTATAAATTAATTCTTCAAAATATTTTTATGAGAAGTTCTGGAGTTAAAAAGAGTCAAGAAATATATTAACAAAATATTCAATTATTTTACTTTACTGTATAGAAAATAATCCTAATATAGTAATTCAAATACAAACATTATAGATTCGTTTTAAAGCTGCAATATAGGGCTTTGCAGTTAGTGATTAGTTATTGTCTATTTTTAATAAATAAAGTATATGCAGTTATCTTCAGTATTAAATTCAAATACAATTAATCAAGATAAATTTACAATAAAAAAAGAATTAGAATATTCATCTAAAAGTATATGGCTAAATATTTTAGATAAATTAAAACTATCTGATAATCAAAATATAGAATTAAGAAATATATTAGAAAATGCAAAGTTTTTAGAGATAAAAACCAATATTTTATATTTCTCAGTAAAAGATAATTTTGATAGAGAAACATTAGTTAGGAATTATTTTTTTCTTATGAAAAAAACTGCTGTCAGTATTGATAGAAATATTAAAATGTTATCTATTTCTGTGGAGAATAGTATTAGAGTAGATAATGATAACAATCAACTTATTAAAGCAAATGAAACATCTTTCTATAAAAATGAAAAGCTAGGAATTAACACAAATAATATATTTACTAAGGCGAATTCAAAACATACATTTGCAAACTATGTGATAGGGGAATCTAATCAAGTTGCATATAAAGTCTCTAAAAATATTGCTGATGGTAATATAAATTATAGTCATAGTAATGTATTTTATATCCATTCACATGTAGGAATGGGAAAGACACATTTATTACAATCTATTGTTAATGAAATAAGCAATACTAGTATCAAAAGGAATGATGATAAGAATAGCAGTGTTTGTAAATGTAGAGCTGGATATTTAAGTGCAGAAAGATTTATGTATAATTTTGTAAGTGCAGTTAAATCAAATAGTTTGTTTGAATTAAGGAGTAAAATAAATGAATTGGATATATTTTTAATAGATGACTTATAATTTATATGTGGTAAAGAAAGTACACAAAAGGAATTTGCTTATATATTGAATTCTTTTATTGAATCAGGGAAAAAAGTAGTTATAGCATCAAGTGTACCTTGTCATATGTTGGAACTTAACGATGAGAAAACAAAATCAATACTTAGATCAAGTAATACAATTTATATAGACCCCTGTGATTATGAATTACGTTTAAAAATATTAAATCATCATAATGAAAGAAATGATATTAAGTTTGAAGAAAATATACTGAAATTAATAGCAGAAAAAGTTACAACAAGTATTAGAGAATTAGAAGCAGGAATAAATAATCTCAAGATTTATTTAAGTGTATCTCAAAAGAATTCAACAACTGAAAATATATGTAAATATATTCAAAACTATATAAGAAGTAGTAATAAAAAAATAAGTCAAACTGGTATAATGAATGCTGTTGCAAAATACTATAGAATAGCGCTGACAGATATAATCTCCAAAAAAAGAAATAGAAAGTTGGTGATAGGTAGACAAATAATAGCTTATCTAAGTAAGGAGTTAACAACAAATAGTCTTAAAGTAATAGGTAATAAAATAGGAGACAGAGATCATTCAACTATTTTATATTATATTAATAAACTTGAAGAATTGATGAAAAAGGATAATCAAATCATTGAGGATGTTAGTACTATTAGAAGTTCAATAACATAATTATGCTTTATAACTATATAAAAATTATAGCATATAGAAATATTAGATATAAAAATTTTAGTAGATAGTTATTTTATAAAATACTTTTAGTAACTTCAAATATATCAACAAAATTTCTGTTCCTGCTGATTATTATATAGAGGATGCTATTGATCTAAATAAACAAAATCTCTAATGGGAAGTAAAATTTTATTGAAAAGAAGGCATTGTCAGTAATCAAATTCCTATACAAAAAACCATGGCTTTTTGTATAACTTCAAGAGCACTAAAACAATTATTCCCATATTGGTATTAGATAATAATTATTATAAAATTTAGTATTAGAATGTTGTGAATTGTTGCTTTTAGCACTTTAAAATTATTTTGGATTAAATACTCAGATGCAAGTAATCTTTAAAAGCTTGGTTTGAAATTGTAAAAGCTAGTATTTGAGAAAAATCTAATGATATAAAATTAAAGGTAATAAATATAGATTGATAGTAAGTATAAAATATTTATATTAGATTTATAGGTATGCATGTTGAATATAATAAAATAGATGCCATTATAGTAAGAAATAATTAATTAATAATCTAAAATTCTATGGAGCTTGGTATTAAATTGTCAATCATTGAAGATATAAAAGAAGATATCCAAAAGTGTTATAATAATTTAAAAAGAGAGCTAAAAAATAATGGTAATATAGCAATAAGCAAAGAGCTATCTGTTATGCAAACGATATGCTTAATGATGCTAACAATCAATTACTTGAGATAAAGCAGCAAATAAAAGTGGTTAGTAAAACAGATAGAGTTTCTAAACAAATTGTTCGTAACATGAGATCTATTGAAAAATATAAGAATAAAATACTAAAATATAAGTTTGTAAGAATAATTTTAGGTGCTTTCTATAACTAATTTATAACATAAATTATCTTTACACATATAATTATTTTTTCTTCTTTCTATATTAACTGAATGCTATAAAAATAGCATTAGAAATTATAAAAGAAGTGGGATTGGAGGGTAGAGAAAAAAAGTAGATCCACTAGTGAGTTATCTAAAATGCCAAATGTAGATGTTTTTGGTGAATAAATTTTTAAATTCAGAAAAGGTAATTAGGTTTAGTTGCTATTATTTTTAATAGCTAATTTCATTTTAGCTTCTCTCTATTTTCTATCGACACATTTTTATTATCTCCCAATGAATAAGTGATTTATTTATAATATTTAGTATTAAAAAATATTAATTATTGGATCTTTAGGTCTCATATCAGTAAAAACTAACAACCTTTGTTCACAGTTCTTATTTTACCAAATGACAAAGTTTTATCATATGGATCTATATAAAAAAACTTGCAAATAAAAAAGAAGAAAGTTAGCATTAGGCCTAAGGGTAGGGAAGTTGAGAAAACGGCAAAGTATATATTAAACAAGCGGTTATATCGTTATTTCGGGCACATAGAGTTTTTTATCATTACTTTGATAAAT
>NZ_NPHZ01000005.1:63730-97876 GCF_009690945.1 Rickettsiales endosymbiont of Trichoplax sp. H2 | reverse complement strand
TACAATCTTCTTTTATTCTCCATTCTTGTTGAGCTTGATATTTTTCACTTAATTCGTTAATTTCTTCTTTAGAGATAAGACCTTCTAATAAATTTTTATCTAAATAGTTATTTTTAATTAATTCTTCCTTTATGCCATTAAATTTCTCTTTTAAAGAGCCATCTTGATTAAATAACAATTTTTTTATTACCTTTTGAGAGCATTTTCCTGATTCTACAAGATATTTAACCATCTCTAGATTTTTAGCTTCACCAGCAGCATTTACTAATGCATGACTATATCCCTCTTGAGAGCATAGTCCTGATTTTACAAGATATGTAAATATTTCTAGATCCTCTTTTCCAACAGCATAACTTAATGCACTATCATATGCTTTTGAGAGCATTTTCCTGATTCTACAAAATATTTAACTTTCTCTAGATTGTTTTCTATAGCAGCATGACGTAATTGTCTATCACATGTTTTTGTTTCCATAATCTATCACCTTTAAAAATTTAATTTATACTGATATAATACCTATCAAACGTTAAAATTAGGTTAAGGTTTTTAGAAAAAACGTTAAGATTACGTTAAGGTTTAATATTTTGGAAAATTTCTAAATTTAAAACTTAATTTATTAGATTGAAAAATCTTCTTTTTATTGATATTTATTAAACAAAAATTTCTTTTATGATAAAATCTTATTCATGGGATGAATACTTTATGACTCTGGCTTATTTAGTTTCAATGAAAAGTAAAGACCCTAGCACTAGGGTAGGGGCAGTGATAGTTGGAAAAGATAATGAAATAATTTCCACTGGTTATAATGGATTGCCTAGAAATGTTGAAGATAAAATAGATAGATACGTAAATAAAGACTATAAATATCTTTCATCTAATCATGCTGAAGAAAATGCTATCTTGCATTGTGCAAGAAATGGTGTGTCATCTAAAAATTGTTCTATATATACACCTTGGATTCCCTGTTCAAGATGTGCAAAAAGTATCATACAAGCAGGAATTAGTGAGGTAATATACGATGAAAATTTTCCAGGAAATGATGTAAATAATCAAAATGAAGTTTGGAAACAGAGTATTGAGGTATCTAATGAAATATTACTTGAAGCTAAAGTAAAAATAAGAAAATTTAATGGGAAGCTAATTAAAATCAAAGGTTTATATCAAGAAGAAGAGTTTGATTTAATTTAATAAAAAATATCTTTAAAAGCTTTATGCTACTATTTTTAGCATTATTGATATAGATTGATTTTGCATGTTGGTTGTGCTAAATTCCCTAATATTTCCATAATTTATATTATTTAATTTGTGAATAAAATAAAAAAAATACTTATTGCTAATCGTAATGAAATTGCTTGTAGAATAATAAAGACAGCAAGTAAACTAGGTATAAAAACAGTAGCTGTATATTCAGATGCTGATAATAATGCACTTCATCTAAAATATGCAGATGAAGCTATATATATTGGTAAGTCACCAGCAACTCAAAGCTACCTAAATATAGATTCAATATTAAAAGCAATAAAAATTTCTGGAGCAGATGCTGTTCATCCTGGATATGGGTTTTTATCTGAAAACTACGAATTTGCAAAGTTAATGGAAAAATCAGGTACTAATTTTATAGGCCCATCTGCAATTTCCATAAAAAAAATGGGAGATAAAATAGAAGCAAAAAAATTAGCAAAGTCAGCAGGGGTTAATATTATACCAGGTTATATTGGGGCAATAAAATCTGAAAAACATGCTGTTAAAATTGCTAAGAGTATTGGTTATCCTATTATGTTAAAAGCTGCCGCAGGTGGTGGAGGTAAGGGTATGAGAGTTGTTAATAGTGACGATGAAATGCAACAGGCTTATCGCTCAACTAAAAATGAAGCTAAAAATAACTTTTCAGACTCAAGGACTTTTATTGAAAAGTTAATTATAAAACCAAGGCATATAGAAATACAAGTTTTAGCAGATAAACATGGTAATTATGTATGTTTAGGAGAGAGGGAATGCTCAATACAAAGACATAATCAAAAAGTAATTGAAGAAGCACCTAGTTCTTTTGTCACCCCTAAAATTCGAAAAAAAATGTATGCCCAGTCAGTTGCATTGGCTAAAAAAGTTAAATATTTTTCAGCTGGTACAATTGAGTATATTGTAGATCAGATGGGAAATTTTTATTTTCTTGAAATGAATACTAGATTACAAGTTGAGCATGGAGTAACAGAATTAATTACAGGCATAGATATTGTTGAGCAAATGATCAGAATTGCTGAAGGAAACAAGCTTCCATTTAAGCAAAAAGATATAAAATTAAATGGATGGGCAATGGAATCAAGAATTTATGCTGAAGATGCAACTTGTGGATTTTTACCATCAACAGGTAGAATCATTGGTTACAAAGAGCCAAAATTAAGTGATAATGTTAGGTTGGATACTGGAGTATATGAGGGTGGTGAAGTAAGTATGTTCTATGATGCAATGATTGCAAAATTATGTACGTATTCAGAAAATAGGGTAAAGGCAATTGATTTAATGAAAAATTCTCTTGGAGAGTTTATAATAAGGGGGGTTTCGCATAATATTAATTTTTTACAAGCTATATTAAATAATGAGAAGTTTATTGCTGGTAATATTTCTACAAATTTTATCCAGGAAGAATATAGTGAAGGTTTTTCTGGAGCTGAGTTAAATAGCGAATTAAGTTCAGTTATATTATGTGCTTTAGTATTTATTTTTATTCAGAATATAAAAAGAATGTCGCATGTAAGCGGTCAGCAAAGGGGTATGTTTAGGGCAATAGGCACAAGGTGGGTAGCTAAATTAGATGATATGAGTTATCCTGTTACAGTAAGAAATCATAATAATGGATTAAAAATTACTTTTGAAAATAGAAAGTTTTTTATTACAAGCAATTGGGAAGTGGGAAGAAGGCTATTTCAATGTAAAATAAATGATAAGGATTACAGTTTGCAATTGGAAAAAATTAGAGATTTTTATGATATAGTATTTATGGGTTCTAAAGTTAGAACTAGATTGCTATCTCCTAGAACAGCTGAATTATATAAATTTATGAAGCCTATTTCTAAGGATTCAAAAGAAAATAATTTGATAGCAACTATTACTGGTTTAATTAAGGAGATAAAAGTAAAATCGGGAGATAGTATAAATAAAGGTCAATCATTAGTAATACTAGAAGCCATGAAAATGGAAAATACTCTAATTAGCCCTATAGATGGCATTGTTAAAAAGATTTGTTGCAAGGCTGAAGAAACAGTGTTAAGCGGAGATATTTTAATAGAAATTGAAGAAGATAAGGATGCTAAATAAATTTGATTTTTAGTTAAAAAGTATATGCTATAATTACTATAATTTTTAGTACAGCTAAATTGATATAGTATATTTATAAGGATAGGGTATTAAATGGTGATTAAAGTAGTTCCATATAGTTCACTCTGGGTTAAGATATTTCAGGAAGAAGCAAATATAATAAAAGACAGATTAAAAGAAAAGTGTTTAGATATCTACCATATAGGTTCTACATCTGTTTATGGTCTAATTGCTAAGCCAAGCGTTGATATATTATGTATTGTTGATAAATTAAACGATAGTTTAATTTTAGAAGAAGTAGGATTTGAGTTCAGGGGTGAAATGAATATTCCTCTCCATTATTATTTCCGTAGAAATAAAAAAATTAATCTACATGTTACTGAATTAGATCATGGTTTCATCAAGTTAAATTTATGTTTCCGTAATTACTTAAGGGTTCATCAGAATATAGCTTTACAATATAAAAATTTAAAAATTGAACTGTTAAAAAATCCAAATTCTCATATAAAAGTAGATGGAAAATTTTCAGGATATAATCTTGCTAAAAATCAATTTATTAAAAGCGTTTTGAAAAAAGCTAATTTTAATGGTTATTGTGTCAATTTTTGTATGCATGATGATGAATGGTCAGAGTATCATAGAATACGTGAAAGGGAAATTTTTCAACCAATTAGAGTGAATTATGATCGTAACCATTTTAGTTTAAAAGATAGTAATCACTATCATTTTGTTTTATATAAAGGAGTTGTAATTGTATCGGTTGCTCATATAGAATTAATAGATGATAAAACAGCAGCATTACGCTCTCTTGCTACTGATGAAAAGCATAAAAATAAAGGATATGCTACTTATATTCTAACTTTCTTAGAAAAATGGGTGAAATTGCAAAAAAGAGAAGTAATAAAAACACATGCTAGTTTAGAAGCTAAAGACTTTTATATAAAACTAGGTTATAAGCAAATGACATTTAACGATAAGTCAATATCAAAAAATATTATAGATTTAGGTAAAATAATATAATTGCAAAATATATCTTTATATATTTTAGTTATAATAAAATTTTATTTATAGGCATGGGATTTGGAGGTTAGTATTGCAAATTTTTCTAATTTTAAAAAATCTTGATCACATATCAATTTAAAGAAAGAATTTTTATCTTAGTTTAATTTGCAATACTACTAATATAAAATTTGTTTTAAAATTTATAATTCATCATGCGCAATTGCTGAGTTGTCATCAGCATCTTTGTCAATTCCATGAAAGTTATGCCAGTGTATTGGTATACGCCCAGCGTTGCCTCTTGCAGTTACAGCTAAAGCATCTTCTTTGTTTAAAAATTGTAAATTTGCTTCCTGATGTTGACAGTCTTGAACTCCATCAAAAGTCCAAACTAAATTCTCTTGTATCTTTATTTTACAAGTATTTTCTGCTCCAGTACCTAAATTTTTAGCATTTATCTCTATTTCAGAACCAACTGGTGGCCAAAAAGCTTCTATATTAATAGCGTTAACATTTGTTAAATTAGCATATACACCTATTTCCTCATTATCTATTGTAACTAAAATTTTTTGATTTTCATTAATGCCTCCATCTTTTATCTCAGGTGCATCAAGTACAACATAAAAAAACTTTTGCTGAGCATTTTCATCATCATAACGTGATAAGCGTAATTCTAGTGCTTGTTGATCAGTACCTGGAACTTTAGTAAGATCCATTTGTTGTGGATTCTTAGCTATTTTTTGATTTGGAAAATCACCAGCGACTTCAGGCACAAATTGTTTTTGTACTGTATACCTCCAATTTTCATTAGGCATTGTAGAAAAATCTACATTAATAATATTATCGTCATTTTGGTATGTAAAGTCTGCATTACCTGGATTTGCACCTGATTTATTTAGTGGAAAATATGATACTTTACTTATGTAAGAACTTGATTTAACAAAATTTACATCTGGAAATCCACTCCATTGATCGCCAAACCAATGATTTAACATAATCAGAACATCACCTAATTTTTTTTTATTGCCATACCACCAAAAGGGTTTATCTCCACCAGGATATTGATTGCCTATCATTTTTATTCCAGGATAATCTTTAGCATCAAAAACTTTTATTGGTGTTGCATTATCTATGTCTTTTCCATCATTATTAGCATCAAGATAAAATTGTAAAGTTTCAGGAGTCCAAACAATTGTATAAGTATGCAATTCTTTAGGATCGTAAGTAAGTTTACCTTGACTATCCTTTACAGTAAAATATTGTGAGTTAGTTGTAACAAAGCCTGAAAATGCTGTACTAACTGATGAAACAAATGAAGCCTCTGTATTGTTTACTTTTATTGTATGAGGCCCTTCAGGTGCTCTCCAAAAATTTATAGTCATTATTTTACCATCAGAGCTTTCTGCTTTTTGTCCGTTTGGCATACCCCAATTTTCACCTGCAGTCCACCACGGCTTTTTATCACGAACTGTCTCATCTTCTAATAAAGCATTATAATCTGCAATATCTGAATACCCAACCACTTTAGATATTTCTTGTACAAATTCTTTATTTGATAAACTACTAATTTGTGTATGTAGTTGATCAAAGTTATTTATTTTGCTTTGATCTTTGCCTAAAACAGAAGTAATAACTTTTAAAACAAATTGCTCTCAATTTACAAAATCAACTTTTGAAAAATCATTAATCATTATAACTAGATTATTTAAATTTTTCTGAAAATCCTTAATTGGTATGTTATTTATAATAGGAGATAACTGTTCCCATTTTGCATCGTCTTTTCCTATTAAAGCTTTTCCTATACCCATTTTTGATACAAGTTCTTGCGGGAAATTCTCTATTTCTTCTTTAGGAGTAGCTTTGATTTTATCTGCTAAATCACTTATGCTTGTAACAGGACTTTGTAACTTTAATGCAACTCCTATTTGCCTAGCAAATTCATTTTTGCATAAGTGAGAAATTTTAGATGTTAATTTAACAAAATCTATTACATCAGTATGCCCTAGTATTGATATTATTCTACCAGCTAATCCATCACTTGGCTCTAATTTTACTTTATTAACAAAACTAAACCAATTAGACGATTCATCCGATGATAATAATAGTAATTTACCTAGAGCTTTTGCTAATTCATCTTGTGAGTAATTTTTAATTTTATCAATAAAATCGCTCCATTTATCTAAAGAGTCATATTGCTCAACTTTTTTTATTTTTTGAAGTAGCTCTTTGTTTGTTAGGCCTTTAGTTTCTGATAGTAGTTGTTCCCAATTATTAATATCAGGTCTTCCAGATAATTTACCAATAACTTGAGCTTTTCCATTTGCTGTTAGCTCTCCGTTAGCTTCAGGACATGCAGTTACTACACAATTAGCATTTGGTAGTTCACCTGTGCAACTTAACCGCTCCTGGAAAAGTGCTTTTGTATATGGAACGTACTCCCAATCTATTTCAGTCCATCTCCAAAATTTTGTTAATTCTGGGTAGTATGCAGGTGGTGGCTGTATGGATTGCAGGAATGCACCTGTAACAGTTGGTTGATCATCAACATTAAACCACCCTTTAAACACATACATACCGTAAGACGTAGGCTTTCTTGAGTCTAATTGTACACCAGAATACATGCTTGGATCTTGTGGATTCCAATTTGAATTTTTTAAAGTATTAGTCATAACACCCCCATGTTAAATTAATAATATTATAATGTTATCCAAAAAATATCTTTGTCAAGTTATCTGTTAAAAATTATACTTAAAGTATAATAAATTTATTTATTTAACATTTTTAGCGCTATAAACTAAACTAATATTACAATAGTATAATAAATTGCGCTTTCATCTTATATTAGTGATTTTATAATAAAAATTAGAGATCGTAGTGTCAGATTAAATAGAAATAAATTACTAAGTGTTTGTTAAAAATACAAATAATATTAATATAAATGTTTTAATTATTTTTATCAATTTTTAACAAATTTATTATTTCTTGGATTGAATTATCCATGGGTATTTCAAATTCCATAGGTTTTAATGATTGAGGATGGACAAATGCAATTTTATATGCATGTAAAGCTTGTCTATTCAATTTTTTAATTTTATTATTTAGTTCTTTTGATACAAATTCTGGATTAAAATTATAATACAGAGAATATTTTTGATCACCAACTACAGGGGTGTTTTTATATTTCATATGCACTCTAATTTGATGAGTTCTACCAGTTTCTAATTCGCATTCTACTAAACTAAACATTCTATTTTCATAACTATTTATAACTCTATAATTAGTAATTGCTATTTTGGCATCATCATCTTTTACAACTTGCATTTTAGTTGGATCTTTTTTGTTAGGTGCAATATTGGTTATAATACGCCCAATAATAGGATTTGGAACACCATAAGTTAATGTTAAATACTTTCTTTTTACTTTTCTTTCTAATATTTGCCCACATAAGTATAAGTGTGTTTCATTATTTTTAGCAACTAACATTAAACCTGAAGTATATTTGTCTAATCTGTGTACTATGCCAGGTCTATTTTCTCCACTAGCTGATGATAAATTATTGGAATATGCAACAAGTGCGTGAGCAAGTGTTTTATTTTTAGTATTGCTACCTGGATGAACTGTAAGATCTGAGGGCTTATTAATAACTATTAAATCCTCATCTTCATAAATAATATTTAACTTAAAATTATATGGCTCTATTGTTGTAGGTTGTTTTATAATTGATAATGATATTTTGTCGCCAATTTTAATTTTTTTACCACAATTACGTTCAATATCATTATTAATAGTTACTTTTGAATTAAGTATCAAAAATTGGATTTGAGATCTAGTTTGTTTTTCAATTTTTGAAGTAATATATTTATCTAATCTTTCTCCTTCTTCACCTTTTATAATTTCAAAAGTATATATCATTTCGTTTAGTTCTTCAGATGTTATTATTTAAATATTGTCAGAATTAATTTTAGATAGATACATAAATATATAAAAATAATTTGTATTTGCCATATAATTCGTTATTTTAAAAAAACAATTATTGTTTTATTTTTAATAAAAATTATGAAATGTCCTTTTTGTGGGTTTTTAAGTACACAAGTTAAAGATTCAAGACCATCAGATGATAATTCTAGCATAAAACGTCGAAGAATTTGTAATAATTGTGGAGCAAAATTCACTACTTATGAAAGGATAGAAGTAAGAGAGGTTATGGTTATAAAGAGAAATGGATCTAAAAGACCATTTGATATTCAAAAATTACTAAGGTCACTTGAAATAGCTACTAGAAAAAGGAGTATAGGTCATGACTCTTTAGACCAAATTGTGTCAAATATTGTAAAAAAATTACAAAAATTTGGAGAAGGAGAAGTTGAGACAAAAATTATTGGGGAACTAGTAATGGGGGAACTAATAAGAATAGATCAAGTTGCTTATGTTAGATACGCTTCAGTTTATATGGATTTTAAAGAAGTAAAGGATTTTAAGGAATTAGTGCAAATCTTAGATCTTAAAACTGATGACTAAAAATAAATTAATACTGATATCAACAGGAGGTACTGGAGGACATGTATTCCCTGCTCAGGCTGTTGCTGATAGACTAATGAGTAAGAATTATAGTTTACATTTAGTTACTGATAAAAGAGCTTTAAAATATTTAGATGGTGCTTTTTTAGATATGAGAAAAACTATTATTCTTGCCTCAGGAGTAAATGAAAAATTCAGTAGTAAATTATTAAATTTTACTTTACTTATTATTAGTTCTTTAAAAATAATGGGGAAGTTTTTTTTACAAAAACCAAAAATAGTTGTGTCATTTGGAGGATACCCAACTTTACCAGCTTCTTTATATGCAATAATTTTTCGTGTACCACTTATTTTGCATGAACAGAATTCTGTACTTGGACAAATAAATAGATTATTTTTACCTTTTGCAAAAAAATTATTTATATCATTTCCAAACACTCAAAATATAAAAGAAAAATATAAAAATAAAGTTATTTTAACAGGGCTGCCTATAAGGAATAAATTTATAGAAGCAGTGAATAATAAAAAGATAAAGAGGAATAGATATTTAAAAATTTTAGTTGTTGGTGGTAGTCAAGGAGCGAGAATTTTTAGCGATATTATACCTAAATCCATACAAAATTTGGGTAAAACATTGCAAGAAAGAATTCACATAACCCAACAAGCTAGAGAAGAAAATATTGATGAAGTTATAAGTGAATATTCAAAAATAAAGTGTAAATATAATATAAAAACTTTTTTTGATAATCTTGAGGAACTTTATGATAAACATGATTTAGTTATATGCAGAGGAGGTGCCTCATCAATTGCTGAGTTAATGGTTTTTAAAAAAGTTGCAATATTAGTTCCATTTGCAAAAGCAAAAGATAATCATCAATTTTGTAATGCAAAATTTTTAAATGAAAATTCAAAAATTATATTGAAAACAGAGGATAAATTTTGCCCAAAATGGTTATCTTTATTTATAGCAGATTTATTAAATAATCCTGATAAGCTACAAGATATTCAAAAATCTTATAATAATAAATATAAGGATCTTCATTTAAATTCAGTGAATAAATTTGTGAAAGAGTTAGATAATATTTAATATTACACATCTTATTTATTAATTTTCTGGATTGCCACGAGCATTAAAATGCTCTTGCAATGACAATGCAGGCAAAGTCATCACGAAGAAGAGACGAAGTCTCGACTGTGGTGATCCAGAGATGTTGTTTCATTTATGTTTGTTGATGCATTACTGGATTGCCACGAGCATTAAAATGCTCTCGCAATGACTATATCGTTGTTTCTAACTGTGCTAAATATTGCTTTATAGTGGCGTTAGCTCTTTATAGAGCAATTGTTATCGGCAGCTTAGGTTAATGATAAATAGTGAGCTACATTCATCTACAATGACGAGATAGAAGAAAGATTTATTAATAAAAACAAAATTAAGGAAAAAATTTGGCATAAGAATTGCTGATATCTTTAGTAATTGAATTTAATTTAAGGTAATTAAAAATGTCTTCAGCAGGTATAGCAGCAGTAACACAAGGTATGGCAGCAGCAGAATTTATAACTGGTAAATTAGGAATCAACCTTAGTAATGCAAATACACCAGGTTATAAGGGGTTTGGCACTTATCTTTTAAGTGAAACTAGTAAATATAATGGTGGTGTTAATGCAGGATCTCGTATAAATGCTAATATTCAAGGAGAAATATCTGAAACAAAAAATGAATTTGATTATGCAATAGAAGGTGATGGATTTTTTGCTTTAAAATGTGGAGAACAAACAAAATACACCAGAGCTGGTAGGTATGAATTAGATAACCAAGATTTTATTAAATCACCAAATGGTTGCTATCTTTTAGGTGAAGCATATACTGATGATAATCAGGATCAAGTGACTGATATTGAAAAAGCAAATTTAAAACCAATTAAATTAGATAAAAATCCAATTAAAGGACAAGCAACTACAACTGCTGATATTTCCTTAAGCTTAAGTGCAAAACAGATGGTTATGGGCGGAGGAAATGGGGATTTAATTGTTCAAAGTTTATCTGATAACGACAAATTTAAAATGTATTTTTATGAAACAAAAGGAGATAGTCAACCTCAAACATCTGAATATAATTTTGTATATAGAGTGTTAGATACAAGTACAGCAGAAAAAACAAAGGAGACTAAAGCAAAGTTTGATCCTATAACTAACACAATAATATTTAATGATAAAACTACATTGATAGACCAAGTTAATAATAATTTAGGTCATTTTATTAATCTTAAAGCACAAGTTACTGGCAATAAAATAGACTTTGAAGTTCAAAGTTCTTCAGGAAATAATGTTTTGGCTAAATTTGATTCTACTCCGCAAATATTAGGAAAGCTGAATTTAGGTAGTTATTTATCTGCAGGATATGTTAAACCTAATTATGATGCAGGTGATGCAGCATTAAACATGGCTGGTGGAAAAATTAGAGCTGATGCAAAAACTGAATTCAATGTAATAGATAGTTTAGGAAATGATCATGAAATTTTTGTTGCGTTTAAAAAAATTGCAACCATGAAATATGCTGTTGAAGTATATACAGCAAAAGGGGATGTTAATAATGGTAGAGATGATGGTTTAATAGCAGCTGGAACAATAAAATTTGATTCAAAAGGTAAGGGAGAAATAGAAACAGCTTCTACTATTTCTGGTGTTAAGGGTTTGGAGGATGAATTAGAGTTTAGATGGGCAGATGAAGGTGAAAGTTTAGCTGGTCCTAATAATATTCAAATAAATTGGAATAAATTGCAGATGTATGATGATAATCAGCTTATAAACATAGATTCTGATGGTAAGAAAGGTGGTATATTACAGAGTACAAGTGTTGATGATAAGGGAAATTTAACAGGTCATTACACTAATGGAGATCAGAAAAAATTAGCAGCTATTCCTGTTGCAATATTTAAAGATCCATTAAAACTGGAAAATGAATTTGGAACTATATTTTCTGATACAGCTGAATCTGGAAAGCCAAGCTTTAGAGTTGCTAACTTAAATGGTGCAGGTAAAATTGTAAGTGGCAATTTAGAGGGAGCTAATGTAGACGAAACAAAATCTATGACTGATTTAATGAAACAACAGAGATTTTATTCATATAATGCAAAATCATATGGTATGATGAATAACATGGAAGATGTTTTATTAGGTGTGATACGTGTATAAATTTTTAAATTTTAATAAAAAAAGTGCTGCAAATACCTTAATAATATTATATTAATAATATTAAGATAATTAAATATAGTTTTAATTTTGCAACTAAAAATAAAAGAAAAATTAGACGAAAATTACTTTGCAAAAGCAAGGTATAATATGGTCCATAATCAGTTAGTACCAAGCGGTATAATTGATAAGAAAATTATTGATTCATTTTTAAAGGTCTGTCGCCATAAGTTTATTATTAGTCAGTGGAAAGAAGTGGCGTACTCTGATTCAATTTTACCAATATTTAATACAGAGATATTTGTGGATGATAATAGATTTATTATGTCTCCACTTGTTTTAGCTAAAATGCTTCAATTTGCTAAAATTAAGTCCAATTCTGTGGTTTTTGACTTTAATTGCAATACTGGGTATTCATCAGTAATTATTTCAAATATTGCTAAAAAAGTAATTGCAGTAGATATTGATAAAAGGTTGTTAAAAATTGGTATAAGCCAAGAGTTATTAGCCCAAGCAGGAGATGTTATTTCATTTAGATTATTAGAAAGTTTTAAAGATAATATGGAAGATGCAAAATTTGATATAATAATAGTTAACGGTATTATGAATCAAATTCCAAAATTCTTTAAGAATATAATTGTTGAAGGTGGCAAGATAGTTCTTATAGAAAAATATGATCATATTGCAAAGATTGTTAAATACATTAAGCATAACGAAAAATTATTTAGAGATGAACTGTCTAATGTTGATGCTGATGAACGTATATTAGTCAAAACTAAGTTATAAATAGATATATGGTATGAAAAATAAACGTTATATATTGCTATTCATTCTATTTTTTTTAATTTCAGCCATAAGTTATGCAGATAATGTTGAAGCTAATAAATTGCAGATTCTAAAGTTAAAAGAAGATGATCATTATATTGGCAATACAAAAGCTAAGGTAACTATTGTCACATATTCCTCGTTATCTTGCCCTGGATGCGCAACTTTTCATGAAAATATACTGCCAAAAATTAAAAAAGATTATATTGATTCAGGAAAGCTTTTATATATCTTTAGAGATTATCCAAATAATGAACCTGCTTTATATGGTGCAATATTAGCTAATTGTTTTGATAACAGTTATTTTGAATTAATAGATGTTTTATTTAAATCGCAAATTAAATGGGCATTTAGAAAAGATTTTAAACAAATGCTTAAAAATATAGGAAGACTTTCGGGTTTTAATGCTGAAAAAATAAGTAAGTGTTTTGAAGATAAAAGCTTTTCTGATCAATTGCAGATGAAAGCTTTTAAAGATATGAAAACTTTAAACTTAAATCAAACTCCAACTATTTATATTAACCAGGAGTTTATTATTGCAAATAATTATGACGATTATGTAAAAATTATTGACAAATACTTAAATAAATAGATAGTACTTAAATTACTGAATAAACATAAGAGTTAAAAAATTATGGGAAATAAAAAAATTATATACTTAGCTACATTGTTAAGCGTAATTCCAACAATATTACTAGCTGATGATAATACAATTAAAGATTCATCTATTAAAATATCAGGAGAAATAGATCCTAAGTATGGAATTGTAAACCAATCTAAAGATTTTAGAAACGATTTAAGTAGTCCAACTAATAAATACAAACAAAATTCTTTAGCAACCAGTGGGTCATTAAAATTTAATTATGATCAAAAAACTGAAAAAGGTTTAGGTTATGGTGGTTATATAAAATTAAATACTAATACTTCAAAGACTTCTTCTGGTAGTGAAAATATTGCAAATGAGCTGAAAATATATCTTGAAGGTAATTTCGGTAAATTTGAAGTTGGTAGTACATCGCCAGTAGGTAGCAGTATGGAAGTAAATTCTTACTCTCTTGCACGTGCAACAGGAGGTTTAGATGGAGAATGGTCTGATTGGCTTAAAAATGGTGGTGTTTTAACAAGTAGTAGTGGTAGTAAATATGCTATTGATGGTAATTACATTACTGCACCACAGTTGCCAGTTGGTTTTGATGAAACAACTAAAGCTGGGAAAATTAACTATTTTTCACCAAAGCTCAATGATTTTACATTTGGATTAAGTTATGTCCCAGATTCTAAAGCTAAGGGAACTGTTAACCAGACACGTAAAGTGTTAAATAATTCTGGGGGTGGTTATAAAGATATTTGGCAGCCAGCTGTAGGGTATGAAAAATCATTTGGTAATGGTGTAAAATTTACAACAGCGATTCTTGGAGAATTTGGTAAGGCGAAGAAAATTTCTTACTTTGACAGCATAGATGATGCTAAAAGTACTACTACTCCTCCTATTGAAGGATCAAGAAATAATCTAAAAGCATGGCAGGTTGGTGCTGGTATTGGTTATCAAGGTTTTGCTTTTAATGGTGCCTATGGTGATATTGGTAAATCTGGAACTTTAGTTGGAGATACTAATAGCAAACAAGGTGGTCAATATTGGTCTTTGGGGTCTGCATATGCAACAGATAAATATGGAATAAGTATTGAGTATATGCAAAGTAAAAGAGCTGGAGCTTTAGCTAAATATACTCCTGAAGGTTCTACAGATGATCTATTGGTTAAATTTGATCAGAAAGATTACAATAAATTTGAAGCAATATCTATTGGTGCTGATTACACAGTAATGCCAGGATTTATGCCATATATTGAAGTTACTAGATTTAACTTTAAAAAGAATGAAAATTTTGGTAACGATGCTAAATTTAATAAAGGTACGGTTGTTTTAGCTGGTACTAAGATTAAGTTTTAATTGAAAGAAAGCTTTGCTAATAATTTCAATTTAAGAATATTTAAACCTTAAAAGCTTATTGGGCATAAGGTTTAAATCTCTTTAGTTTATTTGTTGGTTTTTACGTATAAATAGTATAACTTCACAAAAATTTTTCTATAGTTAGAATAACAATATAAATAATAACACCTTTAAATATCAAATAAAAAATATTATTTAGCTAATGATTTTAAAACATATAAGTTGTGGTTAGTAGCAGGGATGTGTAGCAATAGTAAATAATATTTAAAGTTAGCTAATGCTTTGTTTTTATTAACTATTAGTGTTGCAGATATTGCTAGTTATTTATAAATAGTGCTGATTATAATTCTTCTTTAACTTCTGAATTTTCAAGTATGTGTATAACATTATTTAAGTTTTCAATTGTATTTTCCACATTATCAAATATTGCTTTATTATTTTCACAATATTCATAACTTCCATGTTTAGAGATTCTAGCTTTATTATCGAGGCAATATGTAAATGGTACCTCTACCATTTTTTTTAATTTAAAAGTAGTATCAATAAAATCAGGATCTTTTAAATTATCATTTATATCTTGTAAAATATCATTTATTTTTTTAGAAGAACCACATATGGCAAAATTTGATTCATTAGAAATTCTACCTTTGTTGTCAAGGCAAGAGTCTGGATATTTAGTTGTTTCAAAATACTCGTAAAATTTTTTTTGTAAACTACAAGGTGCAAAAACACCATCATTAGATATTCGTCCTTTGTTATCTAAACATAAATATCCTATTTTTAGAATAGCAAAAAGTTTTTCCTTCTTATCAGTTAAACTAGCTAGTAATTTACTTTTATTATTTTTATATGACTCAACCATAATAGACTCACTATTTAAATTTTTTATTAGTACTTTCGGATTAAGATCGTATATTAAATAAATATTAAAGCAATATAAATTTTAACTTGGTATAAGATCTAAGAATTAGTATATATATATATATCATAAGCTAAATAAAAACATGCTTAAAATGCTAAAAAAAGCTATATGAATCTGAAAGTAATTGTTATTGAACAAAGATTGTCAGTAACTTTTAAGTATAGTAAATTGTATAAGTACTCTTTTATAATATTACAAAAAGTAAATAGCCATATCAAAAATTATGGAATTGGTAGAAATATGTAGTTAAATTTAAAATTTACTTTAATATGTGCTAATAGCCAATAATAATTAATCACCAAGAAATTAAAAGTATATCTTGGTGATTTTAGATTTATAAAAAAAATATTTTATAATTCGTCTTTAGGAGCATCTGATGCTTCAACTGTGCTGCAAGTAGCATTGATAATATTTTCAAGTAATTCAACACCTGCTTCAGCTGGATCAGAATTAAATTCTTTGATAGCTTTGTTTTCTCCACTTTTAACAGTTTTTACATCTGCTTTTATTGCAACAATGCTTTGCTTACTTTCTTCGATTAATTTTTCTGAGCTATCTTTAAAATCTGTTAAAACTTTTAAATAATCATGATCTTTAATATCTGAAGAAATTTTACTAAAAACCTTGATTGAATCAGCTGCAAAATTTTCTAGATACTTTATTGATTGACCATTTAGCCCATAATCTTTAAGAATTTTGTCTGCGATAGATACTGATAGATCTACAGCTTCTTTAGAATTAAATGACTTACCTTTAAAAGCTTTAATACAAGGTCCTATATCACTTGCAATTTTGACCATATCCTCTGCTTTTTTAAAAAACTCTGATATTGACATTTCACTACTCCTATTATTAGTTAAAAATAAAATGCTAAAATAAAAATTATTTTTTGTCTATATACTTAAAGGTGTAAGTTATAGTTCATCATGAGTAGTATTAGTATTGTTCTGGTTAGCATTAGGGGGTGTAGTGCTATAAGGATTTTCCTCTATAATTTGACAAGTTGCACTTATGGTGTTTTCTATAAAAATCATGGCTACTTCTGCGCTTTGAGCTGCTAAGATTGCACCATTTGTTGCAATAATTTTGTTGGTTTCTTCAGTAGCTTCAACACCTAAAGAAACCATCTCTGGTAATGTTTCTTTTAGCCCAGGAATTAACTCAAAGATACCTTTTGCAAATTCTATAGCGCAGTGCATATATTTTTTATTATCAAAGTCTTGATGCATTTTATGAAATGTGTTTAGTACATCGTGTATTGCATATTTTACTTCATCAATAATCTTATCAACTCCGTATTTTTTTTCTAATTTTTTAATTACCAATGGTATTAGACCAAGTTTTTGTTTATAAGTTAAATTTTCTTTTCTATATGCTTCTATGCAAGGAATAATTTCTTCAAATAAATTTTTCAATTCATCTAATTCTTTTATAAATTTTGATATTGACATTTTTATACCCCACTAATTATATTGAATTTACACTTTTTCATTTAAATAAATTTTTGTCAATAATCGTAAAAACTACTAAAAGTTTTTATTAATAAATTTTTTTAATAGTTTGATGTACTTTTATAAATATTTCTTTATATTAAATTTAACCTAAATATTTCAGTAATTTTATATGGTTAATCAGGGCGATATATTTGCAGATGACAGTAATAAGAAAGAAAAATATAAAGTGTTGGCTAGGAAATATAGACCAAGGCTGTTTAATGATATTATTTCTCAATCACATATTATTACTGTAATAAAGAATTCTATAGAAAGTAATAAGATTCACCATGCATATATGTTAACTGGAATAAGGGGGGTTGGTAAAACAACTTTTGCTAGGATTGTTGCAAAAGCTTTAAACTGTATTAATAGTAAAGATAATTTGCCAATTTTTACCCCATGTTTAACTTGTAGTAACTGTGTTTCTATAGAAGAGGGTAGGCATCAAGATATTTTAGAAATTGATGCAGCAAGTAATACAGGAGTTGCTGATATTAGAGAAATTATAGAAAACTCTAAATATAAGCCTATAGCATCAAGGTACAAAGTCTATATAATTGATGAAGTGCATATGCTTTCTAATAGTGCTTTTAATGCATTATTAAAAACTTTAGAAGAGCCGCCTGAACACGTTAAATTTATTTTGGCAACAACTGAAATAAGAAAAATACCCCTGACAGTTTTATCTAGATGTCAAAGATTTGATTTACATAGATTAGATCTAAATCAATTAGCTAAATATTTGCAAGAAATTGCTAATAAAGAAGGGTTTGAAATTGATGAAAAAAATGCATCATTAATCTCAAAGGCTGCACAAGGTTCAGTTAGAGATGGATTGTCACTTTTAGATCAAGCTATTTTAACATGCAAAAACACTAATGTAATTGGTTCAGATTTGCTTGAAAAAATGTTAGGAATTGTAAATTTAGAATATATTTATCAATTATTTGATTATATTCTAAAAGGCAGTACTCAAGATACTTTAAAATGTTTAAGAGATCTATATATCAAAGGTGCAGAACCATATATAATGCTGCAAGAATTGATGGAAATTTCCTATAAAATTAGTTTGTGTAAAATTGGAAATGCCAAAAATCTTATTCTATCTGATTATGAATTAGATAAATGTAATAAAATTGCTGAAAAAATATCTGTTATTACTATTACAAGATTTTGGCAAATGTTTAATAAAGCACTGGTAGATGTTAAAAATTCTTATGATCCTATGCTTACACTTGAGATGAATATTATAAAAATATGCTATGCTAATTTTACAATAACCCCTGAAGAAATATTAAAATCATTTAATAATGAGGATAATAAAGGCAAAATTAGTTTTAATACCTCAGAACAAAACGTAAAAAAAAATCCTTTAATTTAGAAAAAATAGAAGATTTATTTTCTTTATTAGAAGAAAATATGGAAATGATGATTCTGCATACAATCAAGAATGATCTATCAATAATAGAGTTTAAGCAAGGTTATATTAAGATACAAGATAATAATAAGAGTATATCTTTAAGCGATATAAAATCTAAATTATTTGAAATTACTGGCTTTAAATGGCTTATTGAGAGCGTATCGGATATTGAAGGAGTTAATTATGGTTTAAAGGAAAAAAGTATTATTAATGAAAGAAAAGAGCTGATAAAAAATCAGGACTTAATTCAAAAAATACTAAAAAGCTTTTCAGGAATTGAAATTGATGATATTAAATTATCAAATATTGATAACAAAAAATAGGTATTTTATGAATATTCAACAGATGATGAAGCAAGCTCAATCTATGCAAAAAAAGATGCAAGAAGTGCAAAAGAAAATGGATGATATAGAGGTAACTGGTACAGCTGGTGGTGGAGCAGTAACTATTATTACCACAGGTAAAGGTGAAGTAAAAAAAGTTAAAATTGATAAAAGTATTGTAAATCCAGATGATACAGAAATTATTGAGGATCTAATAGTTGCAGCATTTAATAATGCAAAGCAAAATGCTGAGCAAACTAGTAATGAAGAAATGAGTAAATTAGGTATTTCTCCAGATATACTTAAAGGTATGATGTAATAATTTTTAAAGTTTAGTATACTTATTAATAGCATATAGGTTAATTTCTACTTGTAATTTATTAATTAATTTGCTATAAATTGGCCTACGGTTTAAATATATAATACAGTTAATAAAATGACAAAGAAGTGCCAAATTGATGCTAATAAATCAGTATTAGTAGGTAATAATGTATCTCATTCCAATCGTAAAACAAAAAGAAGATTTTTGCCAAATATGCAGAATTATTCATTGATGAGTGAAATTTTAGGCACTTTTGTGAAATTTAGAGCTACACCAAGAAGTGTGAGAACAATTGAACATAATAATGGTCTTGATAATTTTTTATTAAGCACACCAAATTCAAAATTAGCAAGTGAAGCAATTAAAATTAAGAGAAGGATAAAGAAAGTTATCCTTAAGAAAAATAATAAGATATAGGTAGAAATTAACGGTCATTGTGAATGAACATAGTGAGTGCTATGATTCACTGCTCCAGTATTGTAATTTCAAGAGCATAAAGTGCTCGTGGAAATTCAGCAAAGCCTCAGTCAATATAAATAATGGTAATATCTCTTGGTTACTATAGTCAGAATTTCATTATTCTCTTGTGATGACACTTTAGGTATGGCAAGCAATAAAATACATCTCTTGTGACTGTAAGGCTTAAGTAATTCGTTAGCAGGATTTGAAATTTATTTTTAACTTCTTATCTGTAGTTTGGATTAACTTAAGTTACACATAACTTTTTCTAATACTTTTTCTGAATGTATATCCCATATTCCATAGTTTATTTGATTAGTGGTAATATTTATATGTTGTAAATAATGTAAATTAAATGCAAATATAACATTAGCAAGGTGTTTATCAAATAAGCCATTGTAATTTATCTCATACCCAAGCTTTTGCAATTTGTTTTGTAATAGTTCAATATTTTGTCCTTTATCACCTAACTTAAAGATAATTTTATTATTATCTCTTTTTTCTATTTCATGATATATACCATGGCCAAGTATATTTAAAAATTTCCAATCAAATGAAATGCCAGGATCAATCTTTCTTAAATTTCTAGCTGTTATATCACTATGGCCAATTATATTTTTATCTTGGATTTTAGGATACATTTTTTTTAATTCACAAATTAATTTTGCAAGAGCAAAGTATGTATTATTAGAAAAAGTATTTATATTTAATACTTGAACCTTATTATTTAAAAATTTAAGTTTCATACCTTTATTAACAATTTCTATACCAATAGAATATTGATTAATATCATTTTTCCCACTCCAAAAACTTTCTCCTGCATGCCAAGCCTTAAATTCTAAAGGTACTAACTGGTGTATATCTCCTTTTTCACTAATTAAGAAGTGGCTACTTACTTTACCAGATTTAGTTAATATATTATATGAATCTTTAAATCCCAATTCTGTATAGTGAATAATGATTGTATTGATTTCACTACCAAACTTTCTTTTAGAATAATTTGAGTATTTTGTATTAAGCTTTATTTTATGATACATTGTAAAATATATGTGTGTGTTGAAATCTCTGTGATTAAAAAATTTAATTTAATAAAAAATCTTATTGTTGTTTTTATTTTAGGTATAAGTAGTGGTTTACCTTTAGTTATTACAGGTTCAATTCTTAAAGCATTGTTATTTGACTATAACATAGATTTTAAAACAATAGGAGTACTAGGATTAGTTACAACTCCATATTCTTTCAAATTTCTTTGGTCACCATTGATTGATTACTTAAAAATTCCCTTTCTAAGTAGACAGCTTGGTCATAGAAAATCATGGATATTGATATCTCAAGTTTTTTTAATAATTTTAATTATATTATTTGGTAAGATAAATCCCCAAACTAATATGTTGTGGTTTGCTATATGTGCGTTTTTTCTTGCATTTTTCTCAGCAACTCAAGATATTTGTATTGATGCTTATAGGATTAAAATATTGAATAAAAATGAACAAGGATTAGGTGCATCATCCACCATTTATGGATATAGAGTTGGTATGATTATATCAGGTGTTGGAGGTTTATATTTAGCTGAGATTTATAGTTGGAAATTTGCTCTTTTTGCAATGGGAATAGTTATATTGTTAACAACATTTGCGACTATTATTGCATCAAAAACAGAGGAAGAAAATTTAGAAAATAAAAAACCATCTTTAGCAGAATATTTTTATAAGCCTATAATGATGTTTATTAAAACTAAAGATTGTTATCTGATTTTAATTATGGTTGCACTATATAAGCTTAGTGATGCATATCTTGGTGCTATGACAACACCATTTGTAATGGATGCCGGATATAGTAAAATAGAAATAGCCAATGCTATGAAAACTTTAGGTCAAATTGGAACTTTCGCAGGAGTTGCTATTGGCGGGTGGCTAGTATTAAAATTAAAGCCAGGTATCAATTTATTTTTTGCTGAAATATTGGCAATGCTTTCAAATTTACCTTTTATTTTAATTAACATTTTACCTAAAAATCTGTATTTACTTGCTATTATTAATGGTTTTGAAAATTTTACAAGCTCAATTAGTAATATTGCATTAGTAGCTTATATAAGCAGTTTAAGTAAAAATAAATATGCAGCAACTTATTATGCGGTTTTAACTTCAATAACAGCTATAGGAAGGACTATTGTCTCATCTTCTTCTGGTTTTTTAGTTGAAAGTGTAGGATGGAACAATTTTTTTGTTATTTCTTCTTTGTTATCATTTCCTTCTTTGATATGTATATATTTATTATTTTTTAGAAAGAAAATTAATGAATAATTACAATAAAAATTTATTAGATATTGTTAAAGTTGAATTATTGAGCAGAAAAATTTCATCAATTGATGAAGTTCTAAAAATCATTTACTTAACAAAAAAACTTTTAAAAAAATCTAATATTAGGTTTTATGATATTTTTAATCAGGTTATACCTGATTTGCATCAGGATATTGTTAAAACAATTGAATTAAACGAATATATTTATAACTACTCTAATAAATTAACGCCGTTAACATATCCTTTGAAGTATAATAAAAATTTTGAGTTATTAGCTGGAGCTTTAGAATTTTGCAAAAATTATACTCATTATATTTTTTCAGATGAATTGGTAAGTGATTTAGAAGATGAAAAAAAATCTTTTACAAGAATTTTATTTAAAGGGCTTGATTCTTATTTAAATTATATAAAAATATTCTATTACTCAATTTTAAATTTAGTTCTAAAAAAAGACTTATTTGCATTTTGTAATGAAAATAAGGTTTTAAATTTAGATTATAGTGCAAATATTCAGTCTACAATATTGCCGAAAAACTTAGATGTAGATAAACTAAATTTTAATATTTTTGAGTGGAAATATTTTTATAAAGATGAATTTAGCCCAAGTCAGGGAGAATTATTATATTTTACAAATGGATATACATTTGGTGGCTCAAGTGAAAATGTTAGATATAAATTAAAAAAGTTTAGAGATGAAGATTGTTTGACATCAATTTTAAAATGGATTGGAGCTGAAGAAGATTTTGATCCTACTATATTACCATCATTTTCAACTTTAGATATTGAAAAATATTTTGATAATTATAATAATTCTAAAAAATCCAAATTTCATGATATTTTGTCAAAATATTTAATTCCCATAAGTGACTTTAGACAAGCAAAAGTTGAAGATATATTTGCATATAGGGAATATGATATACAGAGAGAGCCACTGAAAAGAAACTATAAATACTCCATATCAGGGCATATTGGCGTGATATCAAAGATTGTTAATAGTGTTTCTTTTGAAAATATAAGTTACTCTAGACATATACCTGAGGTAGAAGGCTTGGTATCATCTTTGGAAAATTTAAAATCTTATCCTCATAAGAAATATATGTTTTTTGGATTAAAAAATTATATGTAATATACCCAGAGCTACAGATAAGAATTGCTCTATAAAGACCTAGAAAGCGACCATACAGTAATATTTAGTACAGTTAGGAACAACGATATAGTCATTGCGAACGAATCGTAGATGAGTGTGGCAATCCAGGAAAATTATCAACAAATGTAACAGTAACTCTGGATCACCACAGTTGGAATTGCATTCCTCCTTCGTGATGACAGTTGCGAAGGTTATGGCTCATGATGAGTCGGAGAGATGCTGTGTTTCATGATTGCAAAATTTGATATAAATTTCTTAAGTCTTATCTGCAGTTCAGGTTAATTATGGTCAAACATCATTACAAAAAGTATCGATTTCTGTGCAAACTTTATTTTCAAAAGAAACAGATAAATCACAATATTTATCTAAATAAGTGTCAAATTTATCAATAATTGGGTCAATGCTTTTAATACCTTTAAAGTTTTCTAAGGTTTGTTCCATGACATTTTTATTATTACATACTTCTTTAGATAATTTAAAAAATTTCTCTATGATATAATTTGTATCATTTAATATCAAAGATTTAGATTGGTTATTTGATAAATAAATTTCTAATCTGTTATTATTTTCGAGTAAATCAGTGCAGGCTTTTTCTAATTTTATACAAGCTCCAGTTTTTAATGAAGATAAAAAAGTGCATGATTCATCTAAATAAAAATCAAGCTTTTCTATAATAGGTTTAAATTGTGGAAATATTTCAAGAATTTCTAGTTTTTCTTTTATACTTTCCTCTTTACTGCATACACTAATAATAAATTTTGGAAGGTTATCCATTAGGTATTTTAATTCATCTATAATGCCATTTTTACTTTCATTTTTTAAAGCTTCATGTTTTTCTTGTAACACTCTATAACTTTCTAGGGCATTTTTTATGTCAGGAAGTGATTTTTTTAATTCTTGTAATTTAGGATCAGATTGATTTGATAGTTCTTGTACTTTTTTATGAGAAGCTATAAGTTGTTGAGTTAAAGCTTCATTTTCGTTTTGTAATTCATTTATAGATTTAGCCATATTTTATTCCTAAAAACTGTTAATGTTCTATTTTTAGGATATATTTATATAGAAAATAAATCAACTATTAGTTGTGTGATTATTTTTAATTCTATCTAGCCAACATGCATCTCCATATGAGAAAAATCTATAATTATTTTTTATAGCATGAGTATATAATAATTTTATATTATTTATTCCACTAAATGCGCTAATAAGCATGAGTAAAGTGGATTTAGGAGTATGAAAGTTAGTAATTAAGCAATCTACTACTTTGAATTGATATCCAGGGGTTATAAAAATATTGGTTTCACTGTTTTGGTACTTAATAAATCCATTGCTATCTGAAGAAGATTCAATAGCTCTCAGTGTAGGTGTGCCTACACATATCACTCTATTACCATCTTGTTTGGTTTTATTTATTGCTTCAGCAGTTTCTTGTGGTATAAAAAATTTTTCTAAATGCATTTTGTGTTCAAAAATATTTTTTGACTTTACTGGTAAAAATGTTCCAGATCCCACATCTAATCTAATAAAATTAATTTTAACTCCTATGCTTTTTATCTTATCTAATAAACTATTTGTAAAATGTAAGCCTGCTGTTGGAGCTGCTACTGATCCGTATTCTTTTGCAAATACAGTTTGATAATCTTGGTTATCAGTTTCCTCAGGTTTTCTTTTTAAATAAGGTGGGATTGGCATCATACCAATATTGCATATCTTATTTAGTAATATGGGATTGCTGTAATTAAATTTTAGAGTTATTTCTCCTGAATTTAATATTTTAACTACCTCACCTTTTAAATTATTTGTAAAAATAATCTCTTTATTTAAAGAAAGTAGTTTTTTTGGTTTTGCAAATGCAAGCCATTTATTAGGAGTTATTTCCCTGTTTAGATAAATAACTATTTCTTTTGATATATTGAATGAGTTATTAACCTTTCCAACTAAATATGCAGGTATAACTTTGCTATTATTGAATATTAATAAGTCTCCTTTTTTAAATAAATTTATTATTTCAGGAAATTTATAATCAAAAATTTTTGCACTATTATCTAAGTATAATAATTTAGAATTACCTCTAGGGTAAATTGGATGTTTTGCAATTAAATTTTTAGGTAATTCAAAATCAAATTCAGATAACTGCATTTTATATCTTTACAATTATTTTCTTAAATTCATCTGAAATTTTTTTATACATAGATTTTTTAAAATCTACTATGATACTTTCTAATTTATTGATATCAATCCATTTCCAATCAGCAAATTCTGGAGTATATAAGTTTATGTTAATTTCATTATCATCTCCAAGAAATTTTAATAAGAACCACTTTTGTTTTTGTCCACGATATTTACCATTAAACCACTTATTTTGATATATTAATGGAAAATCATATTGATACCAATTTTTAGATTCTGTAATTATACTAAAATTATTTGTTCCCATTTCTTCCATAGCTTCACGGTATAAAGCTTTTTTTGGAGATTCATTTTTATCAATTCCACCTTGAGGCATTTGCCAAGCACCTTTAGGTTTTATTCTTTCTGCAACAAATACTTGGTCATTTTGGTTAATCATCATAATACCAATGCCAAGCCTATATAAATCAGACATGGAGAAAAGAGTTACCTTATTAATTTAGTATGGAACTTTATCGTCATTATCATCTTCATTGATATCAGTAGAGTCATGAACAATTTCCTCATTACTAGATTTATTGCTATTTTTATTACCTAATAAAATAACTGTGCTGTTATATGTTTGTAATACGATTTCTGTAGTATATTTTTTTATACCTGTTTGATCATTCCATCCTCTAGTTTGTAATGAACCTTCTATGTATATCCTGCTACCCTTGTTAACATGGCTTTTTATTATATTAACTAATGCTGGTATAAATACTACTACTCTATGCCATTCAGTTTTTTCTCTACGTTCACCACTATTCTTATCTTTCCAATTTTCTGTAGTTGCCAAAGGAAAAGTAACAATTTCTTTGCCTTCTTGTGTTAATCTTACTTCAGGATCTTTACCAACATTACCAATAAGAGTGACTTTATTTAAACTAACAACCATTTTATTTTTTAAACTCTAATAATTAATATTAATACAATAGGACTATAATGTTTTACATTTTATGTAAACATAAACTTATATAATTTTAAAAAAATTCTTGCTCTTATAATATTTTTTTTGTATCAAGAAGGGGTAATAGTTATTTATAAATAAATTCATGTCTAAGGTTAAAGTTACAAATAAAGAAAAAGTGAGCAAAAAAGTAGTTAATTTAAAAGCAAAAAAATCGCTACATCCTAATTATAGAGAGATAACAGTTGAGATGACTGATGGAACAAAATTTAAAACTAGGTCTACTTTTTCAAGTGATTACCTAAAATTAGATGTTGATCCAACTACTCACCCAGCATGGACAAAAGAGGCTAATTACGTTAATACTAAGGCAACAGAAGTATCTAAATTTAATGATAAATTTAAAGGCTTGTCTTTTGGTAAAAAGTAGTCAAAAGTAGTTAATAATATTATTAATTTATACTGATATTTTTATTCACTAAATAGGGAATCTTAGCTTTGCCATATGTTGGATTCTCTCTTCTTAATTTTTCAATAAGATCAATTATGGACTGCACTATTTTACTGGCATTGAATTCACTTGATCTTTTTGATCTTGTTATAAGGACATTCAGTCCGATCTTTTGCTCTAAAACTTTATAGTGATAATATTTGCTTCTACTTATACATACTATCCTTTTTATCTCCTTTCACTTACCTTTCTGTTTCCTTAGAATTATACAATTATGTAGTTTTTTGTAAAGCCTTAACTTCTGGTTTTGCCTACTCTTCATAAGCTACATATTTCAATAAATTGTTCGTTTCGCCATATATTAAATGTGTTTGCATATCTTAAAATTTTTTATGTTATTTTTAAGACTTTGCTTCACATTCCTCAACATCAAATATTTTGCTTCGCATGAGCTACACTAAACAAAATATTTTTAACATTGATTCAGTCCTACATGTGTTTCAACTTTTACAACTAATATTTATTTTATGAAAAAGTATTTGACATATTATAAAATAAATGTATAGTGCGCGACTAATTAAGTATTTTTAATTAGTTAGAAAAAATATTTTGCACTAGTTCATATAGCTGTGAAGCTATATTATTAATCAATGCCGTATAATGGGGTATAAAAATGAGTAAAAAAAATTTAAGAGCTAAAAAAGCACACTTTTCTTCAGATTTTAGTTATACAAAATCAGTACTTATTGGATTATTTGCAGCTATTATCTCTCCTGTTATATATTTTATAAAGAGACAGCATGATAATATAGATATGAAAGATAGTAAACATCAACGATATAATAAAAATTGTTATAAAGAGGATGTGCAAATTGATTTAAAGGGAAATTTTTACCAACCAGGCATATATTATATACATGAAGGTGATATAGATAGTTTAATTGAGAAGAATCAAAAATTAGCTAGCATTACAGGTAAAAATGTTGATGATTTATGGGATATTTATTCAAAAACTTATCAATATGGGAAAGCTGATATTAGTGCATATTCTTGTGTTGATGCAGAACTTTTAATACTAGCTGAAAACGGTGATTATAATTGGGGAATTAATAAATTTGGAAATAAAAAATTTAGCGATCTATCAGTTGATCTAATAAAAAGTTGGTGCAGGGTTGTGAACGACGAAGTATTATCTTCAGATAAAAAAGGTAGGTGTTTTAGAGATGATAAAGTAGAAGTAAAAATAAAGGGTTTTGCTAATAATAAAGTAGCTTATTTGCCTCCAGAAACAACAAAAAGCTTAGTTAAAAAAGTTGATACAATAATTAGTAAAACAAAAGATTTAATGCATGATAGCTGTGTAGATGCTGCTGCTTATTTCCATATTGAATTTGTGAAGGTTCACCCATTATATGATGGAAATGGTAGAACTGCACGTTATTTTATGAACAAAATTTTAGACGAGTGCAGTATGAAAGAAGCGTATTTTGCTTCGAATGAGTTATATACTCAGGCAGTTGTAAATTCAATAGAAAGTATGAGCTATAAACCATTTAGAGATTTACTATTGAATACAATTTGCCGTAAGGAAGCTTTTGATTTTTACCCTGATAAAAATTGTATATTAGATGATGTTATAAATAAGCTAGGAAATTCAAATGAAAGTGAAAATTTACAAATACTTGCTAATAATGGTTTTGATATGCATGGTCTAAAAAAGTGTCATAAATATTTTGAGGAAAGTGTTGATAAATATTTAGATTCTAAAGAAGAAAATTATGATAATCAATCTATAGAAAATCACTTTGTTGCATAAGAATATTGATTGAAATTTACTAAAAAAAATGAAAATTTTCAATTAATAAGATTCTGAGTGGATCAAATATAACAAAAGCTACTTTTCTATCATAAATAAAGATTGATAATGGAAAAAAATATTCAGTAGGTATTTGTCTGTATTCTTTATATTTTTATTGATTTTCAAAAATACAAACTTCATTTACACCAATCAACCCAAAATTTTTTCTTGATAATTCATCTAAATAATCTTTATTTATACTTTTATCATAAATTAAATTTACTTTGTTTTCTAAATATTTTTTTTGATCTTGTAATAAAGATAGTTCTTTCTTTCTAATAATTAACTCATCTTTTAGATCGAGCATTTTTATATATCCCCTTTCTCCAACAAAACAATGTAGTGTGAAATAAAATATTATCACTATAAAAATGAAATTAAATATTAATAAAGCATAGTTAATAGTATTGTTTTTGTTCATAAAAACTTTGATTAAATTTTATTAATGATGTATTAATACTAAGTTATGTATTTATATACCATTTATAAACAATTGAAGCAAAAAATATGATTTCTTTTTTATTTGGTTTTCAAATTTTTATTACTATTTTAATATCACTTATAATAGTTTTTCAAAAATCTAGCAGCGATGGAATTGTAGTAAGTAATAATGGTGGACAAATTCCAAGTAATGCACAGCATTCGTTTATTAGTAAATTTACTATATTCCTTATTTTTATATTTATGGCAAATAGTTTAATACTTGCTAGAAATTCTATAAGTCAAAATAAAGAGAGCAGTGCTATTATAAAGTCTTTAGAAAGTGAAGATATTTCTAAAGATGCAATAATTAGTGATGCTAATGTTCCAAAAATGGAGTAATAAATTTGTGACTAAATTTATATTTATTACAGGTGGTGTAGTATCATCCTTAGGTAAAGGAATATCAACATCATCAATAGCTGCTTTATTACAAGCTCATGGGTATAAAATAAGAATAAAAAAACTTGATCCATATTTAAATATTGATCCTGGAACTATGAGTCCATTTCAACATGGTGAGGTTTTTGTAACTGATGATGGAGCAGAAACGGATTTAGATATTGGTCATTATGAAAGATTTACAGGAATATCTGCCTCAAAATCGGATTCAATAACAAGTGGTAAAATATATTCAAAATTACTGTTAAAAGAGAGGAGCGGTGATTATTTAGGTGGTACTGTACAAGTTATACCTCATGTTACAAATTTAATAAAAGAATTTATTTTAAAAGAAAGTGAGTTAGTAGATTTTTTACTTTGTGAAATTGGTGGTACTGTTGGAGATATAGAAGGTCTACCATATTTTGAAGCTATTAGGCAATTAGGATATGAGTTAGGCAAGGATAATGTTATATACATACATTTAACTCTTATTCCATATCTAAAGCATGCATCAGAATTAAAAACTAAACCGACACAACATTCTGTAAAAGAGTTAAGATCTATAGGAATTCAACCAGATATAATTTTGTGTAGGAGTGAAAAAAAGATTCCTGATAATGAAAGAAAAAAAATTGGATTATTTTGTAATTTAAAAGAAGAAAATGTTATACCATCTCAAGATTTAGATTGTATATATAGAATCCCTTTATCATATCATCATGAAGGAATTGATAAACAGATTTTAGAAATTATGAATATGCCGTATAAAGATGGTGTTAATTTATCAAAATGGCAAGAAATTGACAAAAATAATAAATTAATAAAGGGCAAAGTCAGAATAGCTATTGTAGGAAAGTATCATTCATATAAAGATTCATATAAATCATTAATTGAAGCTTTTAAACATGCTGAAATTTACCATAAACACAAAGTTGAGTTAATTTGGATTGAAACAAGCAATTTAACACAAGATAATATTGCCGATAAATTTGAGCAAATTGATGGTATAGTAATTCCAGGTGGTTTTGGAAAAAGAGGTGTTGAGCAAAAAATATTAGCTATAAAATATGCAAGAATTCACAAAATTCCTTTTTTTGGAATTTGTCTTGGTATGCAATTATCAGTCATTGAATTTGCTAGAAATGTATTAAATATTACCGATGCACATTCATCAGAATTTAATTTAAACTGTACACCAATATTTGATTTAATGAGTAATCAAAAAAAGGAAAATAATTTAGAAAATAAATCATCTAAAGCAAATATAGGTGGTACTTTAAGGTTAGGTAAATATACTTGTATATTAGCAAAAGAAAGTAACATTTATAAGATTTATGATTCTGAAAAAATTGAAGAAAGACATAGACATAGGTATGAATTTAATGTTAAATTTAAGGAAATATTTATAAATAGTGGGTTAGCTCTTAGTGGTATGTCTATTGATAAAAAATATGTAGAAACTATTGAGGTGAAGGATCACCCCTGGTTTATTGGTGTTCAATATCATCCAGAGTATAAATCAAAGCCATTTTCTCCTCATCCACTGTTTATATCTTTCATTTACTCTGCAATAAATGGGCAAAAGGTAAATTATGTTAAAAGTTGATAAAAATCATTCATTTTTTAGTAGTTATAAATCTATAATATTCATGATTTTAGTTCTTTTAACTTCACTTGTTTTTTCATTTATTTCGACTAATCTTTTTATCTTAACATTTTTTGGATTTTTACCAACATTAGTTGCTATATCAGTTGATAAAAACCCCAGTAGGATATTATCTCAAATTATTTTTCTTTTTAACCTCCTTGGAAGTATTCATTTGTTTTTGGATATTTTATTCAATGCTGATAATATTCAGCAAATCTCATATATAATTATATCTATGCCACATACTTGGGTAATTATATACTTATCTTGTGCATTTGGGTGGGTTGTATATGTAATTGTGCCAAAAATAATATACTATTTTATTTATAACAAGAAATTTGACTTATTTCATGAATTAAATCAAGAATTATGTAGTATTCATGAAGAGTGGGGTGAAGATAACATTAATACTGCTTTAAAAGAGATAAAAAGTAAAAATTAGTTAATTTTTTAATTCTATTATTAACTTATTAGACTATATAAAGAAAATCATTCTTGTTTATTATCAGTATCCTTATTTTTTTCATCCATTCCTTTCCTGAATGATCTTAAACCTTTGCCTAATTCGCTCATAACTTTTGGTAGCTTGCCTGCTCCAAATAATACAAATACTATAAGTAATATAATTAATAATTCTCCAACTCTGCCAGTCATATAAAAATTAACTTGATATAATTTTTTCTTTAGTGAATATTAGTATATTTAAAATTAATAATATTAGCAAGTTTATAAATTTACGATGCATTTTCAAGATATAATATTTAATCTTCAAAAATACTGGAATCAACAAGGTTGTGTAGTACTTCAATCTCTGGATACAGAAGTAGGTGCTGGCACATCTCATCCTGCTACTATGTTAAAATCTTTGGATGAAAAAAGTTGGAATGTTGCATATGTACAACCTTGCAGGAGACCTGCAGATGGTAGATATGGTGATAATCCTAATAGAATGCAGCACTATTATCAATTTCAGGTGCTTATGAAGCCATCTCCAGATGATATTCAAGAAAAGTGTTTAAATAGTTTAAAAATTCTTGGAATAGATAGTAATTTACATGATATAAGATTTGTCCATAGTGATTGGGAGAACCCTACTCTTGGTGCTTGGGGTTTAGGATGGGAAGTTTGGTGCAATGGTATGGAAATTATTCAATTTACTTATATGCAACAAGTTGGTAGAATATCATGTAAGTTAATTCCTGGAGAAATAACTTATGGCTTAGAAAGGCTTGCTATGTATATTCAAGACAAGGACAATGTTTGGGATTTAGTATGGAATTCTAGTGGTATTACATATAAAGATATATTTTTAGCTCAAGAAAAAGAATTTTGTGAATTTAACTTTAATGTTGCTAATACAGATATGTTAATCAGGCATTTTAATGATTATGAAGTTATGGCACAAAAATTAATAGATAAAAATCTACTTTATCCTGCTTACGACTATTGCGTTAAATCATCTCATCTTTTTAATATTCTTGAAGCAAGGGGTGTATTAAGTGTTACAGAAAGAGCTTCATATATTAGTAGAGTTAGAAATATTGCTAAGAATTGTTGTTTAAAGTTTTCTCAAAATTGCAATTAAAAACTATAGCATGTCACTCATAATTTTAATATGAAATGCATATAGGATAGAAAGCAACAATACAGTAATATTTAGTACAGTTAGGAACAACGATATAGTCATTGCGAACGAACGAAATGAGTGTGGCAATCCAGGAAAATTATCAACAAATGTAACAACAACTCTGGATCACCACAGTTGTAATTGCATTCCTCCTTCGTGATGACTCCAAGAGATGATATGTTTCATGATGACAAAATTTGGTATAAATTTTAACTTCTTATCTACGGCTCGGGCTATATTAAATCCAATTTTATTTTTTAACTTCTTTACTGAAGTAAAAAGAAATATAAAAGATAATATTGCTATTACAAACATAGATATTATAAAAGAAATATACTCTCCTTTTATAATAGTGCTTCTGATTTAATCTTATAAGTTAAATAAAGAAGTCATAAATTTGTAGAAATAAAATTAAAAATTTTTATTTACTTTTTATTATTAGTTTTAAGCTTTAAATTTAATAATAATTTTGATAATGCTGATTCTTTTGATTCTGCATAAATTATTGATTTTAATAGGTAATTTTTATTAACTAGTTTTTTTTGTATCATAGAGCTACTGTAAATTGCAAAATATATTGAAATACATAAAAAAATAAAATTTTTTATATTGCTATCTATTATTTCTAAAAAACTTAAACATGATATTATTATAGATGCTGATATATAAAATATAACACCATTCCATAATCTATTGTATATTAGCCAAATAAAAGTAAACAAAAAGGCCATAAAAGATACTTTTTCTTCAACAAAAATACAATCTTGTAATATTGAATCTTTATTAATATTCGTTTTGTTGCAATAAACCAAAAAAGTTTTACTCATAAATATACTATATTGTTAACTTTGCTAATATGTATATCACTGCTACTGAGAATAATAAATAACTTATTGTAAGAGTTGTATTCATACATTTTTGTTCTACATCTTGTTTTGATTCTAATTCACTAACAATTTGTTCTAATTTATTTTGTATTTTACTTGTTTTAGCTACATTCTTTAAAAAATTTTCTTTATCACCCTGAAATAAGTCTTTCTGATCTAATATATCGATAATTTTAGATAAGTCTCCTTCTTTGGAAATTTCTTTTATTTTTTCTGAAATTTCTTTTTTAAATTTTTTACTTTGAATAAATTTATCAAGAAATTTAATAATGTTTTGTGAAAATAACTTAGATAAATAAGAAAGTTTTTGAATTTTATATTCTTTCTGAACTTCGCTGAATAATAATAGAAGCTTAAAATAACTTGTATTTTTGATTATTAAGTTATTGAAATATAAATATTTTGTTAAGTAATCATCTTCTAATTTTGAATGTAAAAAAGGAGTTAAATATAAATTATTAAAAATAAATTTTTCAGAAATATTATTTTCATTAATAAATTTTAACATGTTAATTGGAGAAAAAATTACCTTTTTTGAAGGTAAGC
>NZ_NPHZ01000005.1:0-63691 GCF_009690945.1 Rickettsiales endosymbiont of Trichoplax sp. H2 | reverse complement strand
TTTTGGATAGGTTTTATTTAATGCATAAAGAAAGTTTGATAGATAATTATCTTTTGCTTTTTTTGATTTTTCTTTATAAATTTTAATAAAATTATGTGATTTGTTGTGAATTTCAGAATTAAGTGAAAATTCATTAATGTAAAATTGATAATCAATAATTTCAGATAACAATTTTAATTCGTTATGTTTATTATTTTTAATTAAATTGATAACTAAATTACAAATAGAATAATTATCAAAGCTGAAAGATAAATTTTGTATGCTAAATATATCTTTATTGCCTAATATTTTAATAATTTCAGCTATAACTAAATCATTTAAATTAAGATACTTAGTTTCAAAACGACCTGTTGTTATATTTTTATTAAGTAGGTGCTTAATTTTATATAAAGATTGAGCATTTTTATAATATTTAAATAAAAAAGTTTGTAGTTTTCCTGAAGAAAATAAATTTTTTGTCTCAAATATGTTAGAAGCAAGTTCATGTGATAAAATGTTTGCATTATAAATCTTTTTATTATTAAAAATAATTGGTTCAGAAAAATCATGCTTTTTAATCTTAGGAAAAAAGTTTTTTAAGGCAGGTATGTTTGATAGTTCATTATATCCAAACCTTTCTTTGTCACTATCATTAAGAAGTCCTCTTATAATTTTGTTAATAGTTCCAGTTAAAATCTTGTTTTTAATAAAGTATCTATAAGAACCAGATAGTATTCTGCCAGAATTTAAATCTTTGATATTAGGTTTTTTAATCCTCTTTCCAGTTGTGAGTTCTAAACATACAACACCAAGTGCATAGTAATCAGAGCTTTTATTAATATTGCTTTTTGCATAAATATTAGATTCTGATATGTTTAAACATTCATAAACTGGGGATTGATTATATCCAAATGGTGTTGTAAAGCATTCATCTAAAATAAAATTTCCAGATTTTGAAAGATAAATATTATCTAAATTAACTGAACCATGTGCAATCCCTTGATCATGTAGATTTTTTAAAGTTTCCTTAATGTTATAGAGTATATTTTTTATTATATATTTATCTGAAAAAGACTCATTTTTATCAATTAACTCACCTAATGATACTGCAAAGATGTCGTTAAAGATTACGGCAATATATTCTTCATTTGTATCGTGAAATTCAACGATTCCTATATCAATCGGATTATTAAAATTTTCTATTTTATTTGATGTTAAATTAACTATAGATTCTAAATAAAATAAAAAAGATTTATCAAATAATTTAGCATAACAATGATTTTGACTAGATTCTTGTAAATCATTGACAGCATATGCTACACAAAAATCATTTGAAAAAGATTTTAAAGGTTTTGTCTTATCAATAATAAATCTATCATTAACAATATTAGATTTATGGCACCTTTTTATAATGTTTTTATCTAAAAATATTATATTATCATTGATATTTTTATTTTCTGATATGTTATTATCATTAATTTCTGCAACTTTCATTTTTATTAAGTTGGAATAAGTTTTTTGCTTCTAAAAGCACTTGATCTACATGACCACTAATTTTAACATTCCGCCAAATTTTTCTAATTATACCACTTGAGTCAATTAAAAATGTACTCCTTTCAATACCCATATAATTTTTCCCAAACATACTTTTTTCCTTCCAAATATCAAGTTTTTTACATAAATTACATTCTATATCAGATATTAATTCAAAAGCAATTTTTTGTTTATTTATAAAATTTAAATGGCTTTTTATGCTATCTTTGGATACTCCAAAAATTAATGTATTGCATTTTTTAAATTCATCATAGCTATTTGTGAAGTTATTAGCTTCTATGGTACACCCAGGTGTAGAATCTTTGGGATAAAAATATAAAATGTAACTTGTCCCTTTTAGATTCTTTGGTGAAATGTCTTTTCCACTTGATGAAGGAAGTGAAAAAGATGGAATAGGATCGTTTATAGAAACCATTATACAATACTATAATTTACTTATACTTATAAGAAAGTAGGTTAAACTTGTTGTATAATTTGTCAATATTTACTTTTATATTGTTTATATCTATAAAATTAAATATAGGTATTAAAGTCTTATTGGTAAAAAAGGTATGCATAATTTTTCATTAATATATGTTACTTGTAAAAATAAAAATGAAGCTAATTCTATTGCAACTATACTTGTTGAGGAAAAATTAGTGGCATGTGCAAATATAATTGATAGTGCAAAATCAATTTATTATTACAATAACCAAATTCACTATGATAATGAAGTGATATTGATATTAAAAACTCAAAGCAAATTATTTGATGAAGTAAGATTAAGAATTTTAAAGATACATAGCTATGAATCTCCATGTATAGTTGAAATCAAAATTAGTAATGGTGAAAAGAGTTTCTTGGATTGGATAATATCTTCAACAAGCATTTAAATTCTTCAAAAATAGAATCCTTGATTTTTCATAGATATGAGAGTAATAATTATGAAACTATGGTTATATCTTGAAATAATTAAATGAGTGATAATTCAGATTTTTTTTCGCAGAATGCAATATTTATTGAGGAGTTATATAATAAATATTTAAAAGAACCAGATTCAGTAGACGATATTTGGAAAAAGTATTTTGCAGATTTAAAAGAAAATGTTGATGATTTTAACAATTATTTTTCTGGTCCAAGTTGGAAAAAAAGGGGTAATAAAATAGTTGGTTATCAAGATAAAGTTAAAAAAGGTATAAAAAATAGTAAAACTGAATCAAATAATCAATTTAATGATCTTACTATAAAAGCAATTCAATTAATTGATGCTTTTAGGATTTATGGACATATTGCTGTTAAATTAGATCCACTTAATCTTAACAATTCAGCGTTTCCAAAAGAATTAGATTATAAAAATTATGGTATTAAAGATGAAGATTTAGAGCAAAAAATTTATCTAAATGGCATTTTTGGTCAAAATGAAATGCAGTTTAAAGAACTATATCAACGTCTCTTAAACACATATAGTGGGAGATTTGCTATAGAATTTTCTCATATAGATAATTTGCAGGAAAGAGAGTGGCTTAGAATAAAAATAGAAAATGATGCTGGTGTAATTAATTTAAGCAAAGATAAAAAATTTAAAATATTAGATAGCATAGCGAAAGTTGAAATGTTTCAGGAATATCTGCATACAAAGTTTCCTGGTGCTAAACGTTTTTCTATTGAAGGAGGTGAGGGAACAATAATAGCGCTTGAAGAAATTATTCAGGTTTTGGCTAAAGATAATATGGAAGAAATTATTTTTGGAATGGCTCATAGAGGCAGATTAAGTGTATTGACTAAAGTTATAAATAAACCTTACCATGCTGTCTTTTCTGAATTTAAAGGAGGTATTTTTATACCAGAAGAACTTAATTTGCCAGGTGATGTAAAGTATCATCTAGCTTTTTCTTCTGATATTGAAATTGATGGAAAAAGTATTCATTTAACACTTACACCCAACCCATCACATTTAGAAACTGTAAATCCTGTTGTATTAGGTAGAGTAAGAGCTAAACAAGATTTAATGAATGACAAAGAAAGAGATAAGGTTGTGGGAATTTTGCTTCATGGTGATGCAGCTTTATGTGGACAAGGTTCGGTGATGGAATCTTTAGCATTAGCTGGAACTAATGCATATGATACTGGTGGTACAATACATATAGTAACAAATAATCAGATAGGATTTACAACAAATGCTACCGATGGAAGGGCGTCTAGGTACTGTACAGATATAGCTAAAATGATTAACATGCCTATTTTTCATGTAAACGGTGATGATCCTGAGGCTATAGCATATGTTAGTAAAATAGCAGCAGAATATAGAGCAAAATTTAAAAAGGACGTATTTATTGACATAGTTTGTTATAGAAAGTATGGACATAATGAAGGTGATGAACCAATGTTCACTCAGCCAAGAATGTACGATAAAATTCGTACACATAATAAGCCTTCTGAAGTTTATATTGCTAAGCTAAAAAATGAAGGGAATTTTGATGAAAATCTATTTGAAAAAAATAAAGTGGAATTTAAAGGTTTTTTAGATCAAGAATTTGAGTTATCAAATAATTATAAAGCTGAACAAGCTAATTGGCTTAAAGGTGAGTGGCAAAATTTTGATGGATTTTTAACTGAAGATAATAAAAATGTAATTACAGGAGTAAAACATGAAGATTTAAAAAATTTTAGTAACGCATTAACAAATGCTCCTGATTCTTTTAAATTAAATAAAAAAATTGAACGATTGCTTAATAATAGAAAGCAAATGTTAGAAACAGAAGATAATATTGATTGGGGTATGGGTGAGACTTTAGCTTATGCTTCATTGCTTAAAGAGGGATTTAATATTAGATTTACAGGTGAAGATGTAGAAAGGGGTACATTCTCTCATCGTCATTCAGTTTTAACAGATCAGGAAAATGAAAAAAAATACATTCCATTAAATAATTTAGAAAAACATCAAATTGCTAAATTAGAAATATATAATAGTATTTTATCTGAATTAGCAGTTATGGGCTTTGAATATGGTTATAGTTATTCCAGTCCAAATAAATTAGTAATTTGGGAGGCACAGTTTGGTGATTTTGCGAATGGTGCTCAAATGATTATTGATCAATATTTAGTTTCTGGAAAAGCTAAATGGTTAAGAATGAGTGGGTTAGTTCTTTTATTGCCACATGGATATGAGGGGCAAGGACCAGAACATAGTTCTGCAAGAATGGAAAGGTTTTTACAGCTTTCTGCAAACAATAACATTACTGTTGCAAATTGCACAACTCCTGCATCAATTTTTCATTTACTTAGAAGGCAGATGCTAAGAAGATATAGAAATCCATTAATAATAATGACACCAAAATCTTTGTTAAGGCATCATTTAGCAGTTTCTAAACTATCTGATTTTGCTGAAGATACACAATTTCAATCAGTAATCGGAGATGATTCTAAAGATGCCAATAAAATTAATAAAGTTATATTTTGTAGTGGTAAGGTATATTATGATTTACTTGAGGAAAGAGAAAAGTTAGCAAAAAATGAAGTTGCTTTAATTAGATTAGAAGAGCTTTATCCATTTCCTAAAGAAAAAATAATAAATCAAATCAATAAGTATAAAAACTTAAAGCAGATTATTTGGTGTCAAGAAGAACATAAAAATATGGGAGCTTGGAGTTATATCAAACCAAGATTTGATGAAGTCTTAGGAGAAGTTGATAGCAAATTGAGGATTGGATATATTGGAAGGGATGAATCAGCTTCACCTGCAGCTGGTTACTTAAAACTTCATTTAGAAGAGTTATATAAATTTTTACAAAAAGCATTTGAATAATAGGAGTTAAAAAATATGGCAGTTAATATTATAGTACCATCACTTGGAGAGTCAGTTACTGAGGCAACTATTGCAAAATGGCATAAAAAAGTTGGTGAACAAATTAGAGTAGACGAGCTTTTAATTGAATTAGAAACAGATAAAATAACATTAGAAGTTAATGCTCCTGCTTCTGGTACAATATCTGAGATAAAATTTAATGAAGGAGATGTTGTTGCAGTCGGGGATACTTTAGGATTGTTAGAAGAGGGGGAAGTTTCTCAAGAGGTTGTAAAAAATGATGATGAATCAGAAAGTGATAATATCAATACTAACATTGATTCTCAGCCTGTACAAAATGATGTCCCTAAAGAACAAATTTTTTCACCAGCTGCAAGTAAAATTGCTTCAGAAAATAATATTCAAAATATAGAAAATCCAACTGGAAAAGATGGTAGGGTTACGAAAGGTGATGTAATATCTGCTATTTCTAATCCTCAATCTCAAAATCAAACATCTATAGTTACTCAATCTCAAGATCAACTTGAGGAGAGAGTAAAAATGACAAGGCTTAGAAAAACAATAGCAAAGAGACTTAAGGATTCACAAAATACTGCAGCAATTTTATCAACTTTCAACGAAGTAGATATGTCTGCAGTTATTAAATGTAGAAAAAATTATCAAGAAGCATTTAAAGAAAAGCATGGAGTTAAGTTAGGATTTATGTCCTTTTTCGTCAAAGCTGTAGTTGCAGCATTAAAAGAAATTCCAGCTGTTAATGCTGAAATTGATGGAGACTATTTAGTTTATAAAAATTATTATAACATTGGTGTAGCAGTAGGAACAGAACAAGGGCTTGTAGTTCCAGTTGTAAAAAATGCTGATAAAATGAGTCATGCTGAGATTGAAAAAAATATTGTATCTTTAGGTAAGAAAGCAAGAGATGGTAAGCTTGCAATGAGTGATATGCAAGGTGGAACATTTAGTATTACAAATGGTGGAATTTATGGCTCATTGTTATCTACTCCGATAATTAATCCACCTCAATCAGGAATACTTGGAATGCATAACATTGTGGAAAGACCAATGGCAATTTCTGGTGATGTTGTAATTCGTCCAATGATGTATATTGCACTTTCTTATGATCATAGAATAATAGATGGAAGTGAGGCAGTTACATTTTTAAGAAGAGTAAAAGAAATGGTTGAGACTCCAGAGAAACTTTTATTTAATTTGTAAAATATTAATGGGTTATAGATTATGGAAAAATACGATATTTTAGTGATTGGCGGTGGTCCTGGTGGATATGTTGCAGCAATAAAAGCTGCTCAACTTGGTAAAAAAGTTGCCTGTGTAGATAATAAAGAATTTTTAGGAGGAACATGCTTAAATGTTGGTTGTATTCCATCTAAATCACTACTCAATATAACTCATAAGTATCATGATGCTAAGCATAATTTTGCATCAAGAGGAATAGAGTGCAAAGATATTAGTTTTTCTTTAGAAAAAATAATGGAAACTAAGTACTCAACTTTATCAGGATTAGGGCAGGGTATAGCTGGATTATTTAAAAAAAATAAAATTGATTACTTTAATGGAATTGGAGAATTTGAAACTAATAATAGGATTTTAATTAATTCAAATAATGGTGATAATATAACAATAGAAGCTGAAAATATTATAATTGCAACAGGTTCAGTTCCGATTACATTGCCTGATATAGAAATTGATGAAGAAAAAATAGTAACTTCTGATGGGGCTTTATCTCTTGAAAAAGTTCCAAATAAGATGATTGTGATAGGAGCTGGAGTTATTGGTCTTGAGTTGGGATCAGTATGGTCTAGGCTTGGTGCGAGTGTTGAAGTGGTAGAATTTGCTGATGATATATTGCCAGGTTTTGATCTTGATGTAAGAAAAGAAGCAAAAAAAATATTTGAAAAGCAAGGTTTAAGTTTTAAGCTTACATCTAAAGTAACATCTGCTCAAGTTATAGAGGATAAAGTTGAAGTTAATATTTCTTCAGTCTCAAGTGATGATTCAGAAAAAATGGATTGTGATGTTGTGCTGGTTGCTGTTGGTAGGAAGCCAAATACTAAATCATTAAATTTAGACAAAGTAGGTATAAAATTGGATGATAGAGGAAGGGTAATTGTTGACGGACAATTTAAAACAAATATCCCAAATATTTATGCTATTGGTGATGTTATTGCAGGGCCAATGCTTGCGCATAAAGCTTCAGATGAAGGTGTTGTTGTGGCTGAAATTATTGATGGACAGCATGGGCATATTGATTACAATACTATACCAAGTGTTGTTTATACTCATCCAGAAATCGCTTCTGTTGGCAAAACAGAAGATGAATTAAAAAAAGATCAAATAGATTATAAGGTTGGTAAATTTCCATTTCTTGCAAATAGCAGGGCAAGAACTTCTTTAGAAACAGATGGTTTTGTGAAAGTTTTAGCTTGTAAAGAGAGTGATCAAGTTTTAGGAGTGCATATTATAGGTGATGCTGCGGGAGAATTAATTGCTGAAGCAGCGGTTGCAATGGAATTTAAAGCTGCATCAGAAGATTTAGCAAGGATTTGCAATCCACATCCAACTCTAAACGAGGCAATTAAGGAAGCAGCGCTTGCTACTTATTTTAAACCAATTCATTTATAGTTTTAAAATTGAAAATTTTTTTAACCAATACTATCAACGGAGTAAAGCAAGAGTTTATTCCTATAGATAGGGGAAATATTAAAATGTATGTATGTGGTCCTACAGTATATGACAGGCCACATATTGGTAATGCAAGGTCTTCTGTGGTATTTGATGTTTTATTCAGATTATTAAAACATGTATATAATAAAGTTACATATGTAAGAAATATTACTGATGTTGATGATAAAATTATTGATTCTGCAAACAAAAATAATGAGAGCATTGAATCATTAACTACAAAGATTACAAAATATTTCCATGAAGATTTAGATAAACTTAATTGTTTATTACCAACTTACGAACCTAAAGCTACTGAAAATATATCTGAGATGATAAATATGATAGAAAGGCTTATAGAGCTTGGGCATGCATATGTTAAAGAAGATCATGTATATTTTAATGTTGATAGTTATAATAATTATGGGGAACTTTCTAAAAGAAAACTTGCTGATCAAGATATAGGTGCGAGAATAGAAGTTTCAAATTTGAAAAAAAATCCATTAGATTTTGTACTGTGGAAGCCCAAAAAAGAACACGAGAAGATGTTTTTTGCAAGTCCTTGGGGTGATGGTAGACCTGGGTGGCACATAGAATGTTCAGTAATGAGTAAGAAATATTTAGGGGATAATTTTGATATCCATGGAGGTGGTATTGATTTAGTTTTTCCTCACCATGAAAATGAAATTGCTCAAAGTGTGTGTGAATCAAAAAGCAACAAATTTGCAAATTATTGGGTGCATAATGGATTTTTAACGGTTAATAGTGAAAAGATGAGTAAAAGCCTTAAAAATTTTACCACTGTTAAAGAGCTATTGGATAAAAGGGTTGGAGGTGCTGAATTGAGATATTTTTATCTTACTGCAAATTATAGAAAGCCACTTGATTTTAATGAAAAAGCATTACTTGATTCTAAGAAAAGCATAAATAAGTTTCAAAGATGTATCCAAAAATTTAATATTAAATTTGATGAAATATCAGGTGATTTGCCTGAGGAGTTCTTGAAGTATATATCTGATGATCTAAACACCCCACTTGCGCTGTCATTTATACATCAATTAGCAAACAAGGCATTAGATGGCAATGAGAGTAGTGCTAATTATGTATATAAGTGCTGTAAATTTTTAGGTTTGGATATTAGGCAAAAAGAAGAAGAGAATCAGATTGCACAGGAAATAATAGAGCTTGCAGAAAAAAGAAAGCAGCTGAAAATTGACAAAAATTGGCAAGAGTCTGATAAAATCCGGATGGAAATAGAAAAATTAGGTTATAATATCATTGATACCAAAGATGGTTATAAAATTAAACTTGTAAATTAAGGTTTTGTTATTTATAATAACCTTAAATTTAAATAATAAAACTTGGGGTTGTTATGTCTGTGTCATTTGAAATTATTAAAAATAATGATGAATCAAAAAATTTGCTAAATCAGATTTTTAGTTCCGCAAATAGTCCTAAATCTTGTGCAATCTATGGAAATGGCAAGCATTGTGAAAAAGGTGTGGAAGGAAAATTAAAGCTTTGGGGTAATAGGGGAGATAACAGTAATGAAAGTGAATGTAAATTAGCTAGGGTTCTTACAATTGATGATGAGCCAGCAGCTTTATTTAATATTGGTATGACTGGATCACCTCCAACTGTATCTGATAGAACAGTGTATAATTATACTAATGTTTCATTTATTGATAATTTTTTAAATCAAGTAGAAAATTTATTATCTAATATTTCTTCTTATTATTTTACTAAAAACAATGTTTATGAATTTTCTGGTATATTTATTGTAGATAAATTTTTAGGTAAAACAAAGACTATCTCTGATTCTATAGGTAATATGGCTAATATTTGTAAAGCTGACGATGGTTTTACTAAAGCTTTTTTAACTATTAAAAAGGATCACCCATATCAAAAGGATATATTTGTAGGTTTTGGTGGAAAAGAATTAACTTGTGATAATTATGTTGAGCTTTTAGGAGAAAACTCATTCCATCCTGAAAGATTTAAATGTGAAGATGGGCAATTTAAAGAGTGCTTGTCTTGGGGAAGTGAAAAAGTACAGCACTATGGTTGGCATGAATCTGATAAATGTATAGATTTTATTGAAAAGACAGCATTTGTTTTTGACATGAATGAAGGACACTTTGATTTTGGAAAGGGTGAGTTATAAATATATTTATAATACCTAAATTTAATATAATTATTCTTAATAATTTACCTGAGAAATATATGGTTTGATTTATTTGATAAGCTAATAATCCATTTCTCTCAAATTCCAAATTTCCTCAAGAGAATGCTTTTTATTAAGGCCTTTTTCATTCATCCATGAAATAAGATAATTGCGATGTAGTTCTATCTTTTTTTACCTATATCTGAGGGTTTTAATTTATATGATTTAACTGTTTCTGCTTTTGGTTTTTTTAAATGTCCTGGAAATGTAATATCTAGATAATCTTTATCATTACTAATAATACAATGGGCTTCTGGAAAATATTCTATTTTCAGATATTTTAAAAGGCTTTCTATAGATTTATTTGAATATTTATCTATCTTGCAAATAAACATTTTAAGTATTATATTTTGATTGTTTTCAAGAGCTAAAGCATTTAATAAGGCATGTTTTGTTGAACAAGTCCCTCTATATTCTGAGAATATACTAGATAGTTTGCCCTATCATTATTTCGACCATATGGCATAGATTTAACCCAATCAATGGCACTATGGAAAGATTTTACTCCAAGGTTTAAAAAATTCTTAGATACTTTACCATTATTATGTATTGAAAAATTTGAAAAAATATAATTCATAATTTTGAGTAATAAAATTTATATCTATTTAACAGCGTTAATGGCAGTACGTATTTTATTAAATGTAAGTATCTCACTTAAAATTATTCCTGTTTTATTTTTTGGGCCATACATGATATACATTGGTATACCATATCTATTATGATCTTTTAAATATTGATATATATGATCATTTTTTAAAGTATAATCAGCTTTAAAAAGTTTGACTTTATTATTTTTGAATATTTTATAAATATATGTATTGTCTAAAACTAATAATTCGTTAATCTTACATGTAGCGCACCAATCTGCAGTTATTTGCACAAAAACGATATTGTTATTAGCAACCTCAGTTCTTATTAATTCATAATTAAAATCATTCCATTTATCTTTAATTAGTAGTTCATTATTTTTAATAGTTTTATCATAATTTGCTATGAAATTTATAAAAAATACAGAACTGGTAAGAGTTAAAGTTACTATGAGTAATTTACTATTAAATTTATTAATAAAATTTAATAAAGACATTGAAACTTTTTTTAGAATAATGAGAAACCCTATAAATAGAATTAATGAAGTGAAATTGATCTGGTTATTTAATACATATAAAAGCCATACTACATTTAAGATAAAAATAATGGCTAAAAATTTCTTGAATTTTGATAACCATTTCCCAGGTTTAGGGATGAATTCTAATAAATTAGGAGATATTAATATTAATATATAGGGGGTGGACATGCCAATCGCTATAAAAAAATAATTTATTAGTATATAAATATTATTTTGAGTTAGTGAGTATGTTACTGCAGTAGAAAGAAATGGAGCTGTGCATGATGTTGATAACACTGCTATAAATAATCCATTGAAATAATTAGAGAATAGTTCTTTATTAATTTTTAAATTAGAGATTTTTGTTAAAAATTTATGAGATAATTGAAATTCAAAATCACCCCATAAATTGCTAGCCATGATAAGTAAAATTAATATGAGTGACATTATAAAATAAGGATTTTGAAAATGTATTCCCCATCCTATTGTTAATCCTATATGTTTTAATATTATTGTTATAATTGCCAAAAGTATAAAAAAGCTTATTATGCCAAAAATATAATAAATAATATTAATTTTAACCTTGTGATTTGAGGTGCTTCTTAGTTTTACAAAACTTATTATTTTTAAACTCATGATTGAGATAACACAGGGCATAAAATTTAAAATCAAGCCTCCAATTAAAGAAATGACAATATAAAATAAAATTTGCTGAAAGTTTGTTGTATTATTTGAATAGCCAAAATTAGTTGAGAAATAATCTTTAAGATGAAAAATTTCTGTTTTATAAATACATGTGCTATTGCATAGAGAATATTTAATTTTGAGATACAGTTTATTTAAATCATCTGCATTATCAATATAAGTGCTTACTTTTATTAAAGTATGGTTTTTATAAAAGTTACTAATAAATTTTTTTCCATTTATTATTTTTATTTCACTTATTGAAGGTGGATATTCAATATTGCTAGTTAATTCATGTAATTTGTTTTTTAATAACTTTAAGTTTAATGGGATTCCAAAATCTGAATCTTTATTACTATAAAGATTCCACCCATTTTTTATATTTAACAATATATCAAATTTTAACTCATGACCGTTATATATAATGTTTTTTATATCTAAATTTAACTCTTTTGATTCATTTGCTATGACTTTATGTTGTAAAATTATAAAAAATATAAAAAAAATAATTTTTTTCAACATAAATTAAGATCAAAAGTAAAGAAATATATAATATTTTATAAAAAAACAAAAATTTTAAAAGACTTTTATATTATTTTTTGTTATAGTGCGCATGTAACAAAATTGTTACTGCCTTGTTTGCTTGTATGATAAGGATTGTAAAAGGATTATACACCTCTATGTTATTAGTCATTTTTATTCCCATTATTATAGTTATAATCCTTTTACATTTGAATAATAATAGTAAAAGAAATGTTTTTACAACTAATTTTTTAAAAAATCTGATTATTTAATGAGTAGCTAAATTAGCTAATATTTTTATCATAAGGCGGTAAATATAATGCTAATAAAACCAGTATAAAGTACTTCAATATATATAATCATATCTAGACTTTATACAGGTTGTGTTCCTTTTATATTAATAATTAGTGATTTACTTTATTTTTTAATAACTCACCTGGTGAGAATCTTACATATTTTTTAGCTGGTACTGTTACAATTTCTCCACTTCTTGGAGTTTTAACCTTCCTTTTAGGAAGCCTTTGAATTTTAAAAGTCCCAAAGCCAACAAATCTTAAAATATCTTCTTCTTGCAAAGCATCTCCTACACATCCAAAAACTGCGTCTACAACTTTAGAAGCATATACTTTAGAACATCCTAATTTCTTAGATAGTATATTTATAAACTCACTTTTATTCATTCTTACCTCAAAATCAAATTAGTACATATAATATTGGTAACATGTAAAACTTTTTAAGTAAACATTATATACCCGTTAAATGTTGGTTAACTATTATTTATTTCAAGGTTATATATTTATTATTTAGTTATAAGTTAAAATTCTTCTAAATTTGACGTCCATTAGCTAATGATGTTCTCATATGAGTCTTTACTTTATCTAAAAAAGCCCTAGAAGTTAATATAGTGTCGTCTATTTTTATACCACCAGTTGCATAACCCATTTTAGTGCTTGAAGAATTGTCATAAAAAAGTTGTGATAAACTTTCTGGACGAGTTCCAGAACTCCAATATCCAAGAATACTAGTTTGTTTATAATCTCCAATTAATGTATCTAAATTTTGAGGGCTTGATAATTTAGTTTTTTCGGTTTCACTTAATTCTGGAATTACTGAATCTCTAAGAGTATTAATAATTTTTTGAGTATCTTTTTTTCTTGAAGAAGACATATCTGGTCCAAATAATTTTTCTCCTAGTTTTTGGCCAACAGCATTAGATAAATCAGATATTTTTTCTAAATTGGAAATGGATTTCATTTTATTTGCATCGGATTGTACAAATTCATTTAATGAACCCGTGGTTGGTATATATATACCACTAGTGACTACTTTTCCAGCTGTTGTATATTTTGTTATATCGTAGTATTGACTTTTTAAGGATTGAATTAATAGTTTACACTCCTCACTTTGGTTTAGCTTAATGCTGTCATCAATGGTACAAATTTGTGCATATAAATTTTCTTTTTCTTCATCTGATAATCTGTCAAAAACACTTGCTATATGATCCCTTATTATCAAGAAATCTTTACCTCTATTTTGACCTTCTCCAAATAATTCTTTTCCAACTTCATCGGCTATTAAGTTTTTCATATTTTCATATTTTATAGCTTTTGCTAAATTTAAATCTGATAATTCATTATCAGTAAAAGCACTAGTATAAAGAATATTTAATATTGCTAGTGGATTTTGAGTTAAATCTGAATAATGTTTAACAGTATTTGGATTTATTGCAAATTGATCTAAATTAGCGTAATTTTCCTCAAAAAGACCGTATAAAAATTGCTTTTCACTCTCTTCTAAAGAATTTATTTCTGTTGATAATTTAGTGTTAAGTTTTTCAATAAATAAGTTAATTTGAATATAATCTTTAACAACTAATTTGCCATCATTAATTAGCTTGTTGACAATAATTTTAGATATTTTTTTAGTAATAATTGATTTTCTATTTTCTTGTTGTGCTTCTTCAATTTCATTTAATTTAGCTAATGTAAAATCTGTTTCTATACTTTCAAGTTGCATAGTTTTTTTTAATAATTCTGGATTAATGTTTGTACCTTTTAAATTAGTATTTTTAATTATTGTACCTTGTAAGCTTGCGATACCAGAGAGATCAATCCCTTCTAAATCTAGATTTGATAAATCTCTTTCACTTAAATCACCTATAATTTTAGCCCCCACTAAGTTGATTTTATCTTTAAGTTCAGGATTTTTTCTAATTGCAGCAATTAATGAATCAAACGTAGAAGGGTCAATTGTAGCTCCTTCAAAGTCTATTTTGATCTCATTTCTAACACCATACTTTTTAACAAGGTCGATATTACTAAAATTTACATTTGTTAATGTTGAATTTTTAAAACTTATTATATACTCAGGTCTGGTTGTTCCTTTAGCATTATAACGGGCAGGAAGATATAATTTTTCCAAATTATAAGTGCTGAAAGCTGAATTACTAAAGTCTACATCTTGTAAATTAGCATCTTCAAAATTTACTCCATATTTAAACATTGAGTTTGCAAAAGATGTTGATTTAATTTCTGTTCTTTGAAAATTTGCTCTAGACAACTGTGATGATGTGAAGCTAAATCCATGAATTTTTTTTGCTTTTGCAAAGTCAATTTCATCTAATTCAATTCCATCTAATTTTTTTGTGGCACCTAAATTTTGTATTGTAGTGTCATTACTGCTTGTTAATAACTCAGTTAATGAATTTTTGGTTGTATTAGAATTTATTATATTTTAATAGAATCAGATAATGTTTGATTGATAGATGCAGAGGAAAAATATTCGCTAATAGGAGCTATAGATAATAAGTTTTTCAATGTTGAAGAGCCCCTGTAAATATAGCTAAATATATCTACAGCTTTATAACCATTGCCTGAGTATCTATCTAACATAACACTTATATTATCTTTATTTCTTAAAATGCCTGATTCAATTAAATTAGTAACGAATGTATCTACAGCTACTTCTCCTAAATACTGAGTTTTCATAGCTCTAAGTGCAGGAATTTTTTCGGTTAATAATTTTGCAAATTTACCTACTTCCTCCTTATTGTTTTCTAATAAAGTAAGTAATCTATCATTTTGTAATATAAGTTTTGTTAATTTTATGTAATCATTTTTTGTTAAATCTGCAAATTTGTTTATATTATTTTCTGTCATATATTGATTTGCAATATCAAAAATTTGCTTAGTTACTTCCATAAGTTCTGTAAATTTAGCTGGATTGTCTAAAACACCAAGTCCTGAATCTAAAATTTCTCCTAATTCTGCATCAGTAATTCCATTATTAGTTTGAATATTTCTTATAAGGTCAATTTCTTTAAAGAGGGATGTTATTAAATTTTTATAAACTTCTTTATTTGTTGTTAAATAATTTCTTAATTCTTCGTTTGAGCTGGCTATTTCTATAAATTTTTGAGTTAATTCTATATATTCTCCCCTGTTTAGATGTTCTAGTAGTTTTTGTGTATCTTCAGGGGTTTTAACAAGTATTGAAATAATATCAAGTACTGGATTGGTAGCACCTAAATCCTGACATAAATTTTTTAAAAATGGTATACTATTAACTATGCCTTTAGTTAAATTGCTTGCCATCTCAGGGTTATCTATAAATTTTTGTTGAAGTTCAGGGTTTGAATTTAAAAAATTTAGTATATCTTCAGTCCATTCAAAAATAAATTTGCTTCTAATAGATTCTGTTACATTAGCTACTTTAGCTATACCATCATCCTCACTTAATACTAATGGTGCTAAATCTAATATTGCGTCTGTTATCCCAAATTCAGTTAACATATCACGTAAGCTACCTGAATCTCCTATATAATCTTTAGCAAATTCAATTACTTTACTTCCTTTTGTTTTTAAAATGGTTTTTAGATTTGGGTTTGCTGCTTCTATAACATTATTAAGATCTTGATCTGGCAGAGAATCTACCATTCTTAAAATATTTTGAGTCAATCTCAAGTAATCTGTAGCTAGTCCATAAGAATTTTGAAGAGCCTCTTCTCGAAGTTTTTCAACACTTTTAGGTGAATCCTTCTCCTGATGAAATCTTATATAATCATCAACATAAAGTTGTTGATATAGTGGTTCTTGAACATCAACTACATATGCTGCTTGTTCTTTTAAAATATCTTCAATATAACTATCAAAATTTTCAATTGCTCCATTTTCTCTAATGTGGTCCCTAATATTAGTACTCATTTGACTAATTTTTGAATCTAGTGTTAATTCATGTTGTTTTTGAAAAATTTCTTGCGCACTTTTTAAAGATAATTCAAGGTTGTCAGGTAATAATGTATTGATTTGATCCTGATTAAGCCCTAAAATCTGCAATTCTCTTGTTAATTGCGTTTTTAATGTATCTGAAATCTCTTGTTTAGTTGGAGATATACCTAGTGATTTAACTGCTTTTTTTAGCTTATAATTTGAATCTCCTAATCTAATGTCAAAATTAGCTTTAAGAAGTTTTACTAAGCTAAGTTCATCTTTAATTTTATCAGTAATTTGACTTCTTTCATATTTAATAAAATTTCTAATAAAACCTTCTCTATCAAATGAATTTAAACTGAATTTAAAATAATTATTCACTAATTCTGTTTTTAATTTCTCTCTAGAATCTTTATCAGCAAGTAAATCAAGAGTTGCATTTGCTAATTGTTTAGTGGTTTGATCTGTCAAAATTAAATCATTTAGGATACCTTTAACAGTCTCTTTATTTTGGCCAATTTTTTCTAGTAAACTTGTTTTCTCTAAAAGGAGTTTTTGCATTTCAGGAGTAGAAGCGTTTTGAGCTACTTTATAGAGGCTCCAGGTCATTGGTCTAAATGAGAAGGTTTTTATACCAAATGGTCTAGTTAAACAAGCAAGTGAGAATTTAATTGCTTCTGCAGCAACGATAGTTGTTATCCCAATTAATGCTGCTGGCAACCCAATAAAAACTCCTACTATAGTTCCTACTATAGGTTTGCTCCATGAAGGTAAATTTGAAAATGTTTTATAAGCTGATTTTGCAAATCTTGGTATTGAGAAAATTGGAAAATTATTTAAAAAACTATTAAAACTTTTTATGTAACTTTCATATTGTTTGAAATTTTTACTTCTTTGCTTCATTATTTCTGTGTTATCAATAGGCATAGTCAAGCAACCTCCTCACCTTATTATTTATATGTTAGATTTGATTATTCTTATATAGAATTAGATATAATGCAATAATATTCGAAGTAATTGTAGGAAAAAATGCAGCAAGAAACACTGAAACGCTCCCAGATGATCCTAGTGCATATATGAAGTTTGTTAAAAAATATATTATAAAGCCTACGGTTAGTCCATATAGAAAAGTTAAATTATATTTTTTTCTATTATTTACTCGATTAGAAAAGAAAAAACTTATTAATGACATGCTGACTATATAAATTGGAGACATTAACTCTTTTAAGAAAAATAATAAGTATTTATTTATTGATAATCCTGATTCCTTTGTTATTTTTATAAAATTTAATAATTCAAAAAATGATATTGTATCTATGGTAGTAAAATTTTCTAATATTTGTGATATAGAAATTTTTATGGGTAAGATTAATTCTTTTTCTTTTAATATTTTAAAATTTTTATCTATGATCGTTGCATTTTGTATGATTATACTTTGACTTTTAAAAGCAATTAACTTTGAAAAAATTTGTTTTTCTAATTCACCATCTTCATTTATAAAAAAAATTTTAACATCATTCATAGTATTTGATATTTGAGAAACCCTTAAAGCATTAATTATTAAATTTTGATTATTAAATTTATTTTTTAACCATATTCCTGATTTAGATATAGAAATTAAACTTTTTTCTTTTTTAAATTTATTTGCTTCATAATTTTGATACTTTTTTAATAACATTGTTCCAATAGGATTTATTATTGTGATATTTATGATTCCAAAAATTAATACAGCAGATATAACAGGCAAGATAATATTAAAATTTGATATACCAATGCTCTTTGCAGCTATTAATTCATTATTTTTATTTTTAGAATTATAATGCAACAATGATGATATTAATATTATCATTGGTATAGTTTGGCTTAAACTACTGTAATTCTTCATTAAAGCTAATCTTATAACTAATGTAAATTTTAGTGAATATTTTGTTGTAATTCTAGAAATCTCTAAAATATCAAAAATAAGTATAATTAAAAAAAAGCCTATAAAAGTAAAAAAAAGAATTTTTGAATAACCGAAAAATATGTTCTTATAATAGGTTTTTGACAATTGGTTATGAAATAATTAATTAAATATGTTTATAATAGAAAATTTCATAAAAATGTAAAATGTTTAATTTTTAAATTTATATTGCAACTATTGGTATTTTTGATACATAATCAATATTCAATATTTTTATATAGGAAAGTTAATTATTTTATCTTGTTTTAATATATGGTATATAAGTTACCTAGATTAATATTAATAAGTTGAATTATGGAATTTTCATTTAACAAGCTTAGGCACATAAACGATCAAATATCTGTTGTTTTTTTGTCTGATAAAAATAAATTACCAAAGTTTCTTGAGTCAAACTTTAAAAATATAACTCAAGTATTAAAAACCTTTGAAAATTTTAGTGGTAAATATAATGAAATGTTTTTTACTCCTGTTCAGATAGATGGTTCAATAAAGAAAGTTTTATTTTGTGGAATAGGTGAAGTAGAAAAGTTAGATAGTGTAAAAATTCAAAAACTTGGTGGTAATATTGCCAATAAACTGAATTCTTTAAAAGCTGAGACTGCTGAAATTTTTATAGACAATGATGAATTAAATAATCAACAAGATTTTTTTCTTTTAAATATTTGTGAAGGAATAAAACTTAAAAATTATACATTTGATAAATATTATGTTGATAAAAAAGAAAAGCATAAGATTTATTTACAAAATATTAATGTTTATGCCGATAATTTAAGTGTTAAGAAAAAGTTTAATGAAAGAGAAAAGATTATTGACTCAACTCATTTTGTAAGAGATCTAGTTTCAGAACCTGGAAATGCATTGAATCCAGAAAATTTTGTATTGGCGTGTAAAGAATTAGAAAATTTAGGAATTAAAGTTAAGATTTTAGATAAAAATCAACTAAAAAAATTAGGAATGAATGCTATTCTTGCAGTGGGGCAAGGGAGTTGCTCTGGAACATATGCAGTAGTAATGGAGTGGAATGGCTTAAATTCATCAAAAACTAAAGATAGGCCAATAGCTTTTATTGGTAAAGGTGTAACTTTTGATACAGGGGGTATTAATTTAAAACCATCGGGTCCATCAATAACATTGATGAAATATGATATGGGTGGTGCTGCCGTAGTAACGGGATTAATTAAATCTCTAGCTGAGCGAAAGGCAAAAATAAATGCTATAGGTGTTATAGGGCTTGCTGAAAATATGCCTTCAGGACATGCACAAAGACCAGGAGATGTAATTACTTCTATGTCTGGACAAACTATTGAAGTTGATAATACCGATGCAGAGGGCAGATTATTGTTAGCTGATATTATGTGGTATGCACAAGAGAAGTTTAAGCCTAAAGTTATGATTGATTTAGCTACTTTGACTGGTGCTATTGTTGTTGCTTTAGGCCATCATTGTGCAGGTCTTTTTTCTAATAATGATAAATTATCTAAACAATTGTTTGATGCTGGAGAGGAAGTGGGAGAGAAAGTTTGGAGGCTTCCATTAGATGAATTTTACGATGAATTGATTAATTCAAAAATTGCTGATATTAGAAATGTAAGTCGTGGTGGAGCAGGAAGTATAACTGCTGCTCAATTTTTAAAAAGATTCGTTAAAAATGATTGTGATTGGGCTCATATTGATATTGCGGGTGTAAATTGGCTTGATGATGGAGGAGATTTATCTCCTAAAGGAGCTACAGGTTTTGGAGTAAGATTGCTAAATGAGTTTTTAATAAAAAATTATGAAAAAAAATAAATTAGGATAAAATATTATGAGTGAAAAAATTGTTGAACTTCCTGAAAAGTATAAACCTTCAGAAAATGAAGAGTATATGAATGATTATCAATTAGAGTATTTTAGGAGGAAGCTTATAGCTTGGAAACAATCTTTAACAAAAGAGTCTAAAGAAACGATTGATCACTTAAAAAGTGAAAAACTCAATGAGCCTGACACTAATGATAGGGCATCTATTGAATCTGATGTAAATTTTGAATTAAGAACAAGAGATCGTTATAGAAAATTAATAGATAAAATTAATGCTGCTTTATTAAGAATTAAAAATGGTAGCTATGGTTTTTGTGTAAAAAGTTTTGATCCAATAGGTTTGAAAAGACTTGAAGCAAGGCCTATTGCTACATTAAGTATTAGAGCTCAAGAAGAGCATGAAAGAGCTGAAAAGATATATAACGATGAATAATTTAATTAATTTATTATTAAAAATATATGATAAATTCCAAACTTTAATAATTTTTGCTTGATTTTTATATCATATGTAAGTAATTATGATTTATCGTGTTTTGGTAGGGCGATTAGCTCAGCTGGTAGAGCATCTCGTTTACACCGAGGAGGTCGGCAGTTCGACTCTGTCATCGCCCACCATTTTCTCCATATTAATATGGGGATGTAGCTCAGTTGGTTAGAGCGCCGGCCTGTCACGCCGGAGGTCGCGAGTTCGAGCCTCGTCATCCCCGCCACATTATAGCATAGTCGCAAAAGATCTATATTTATCTAGATGCCTAAGATAGATTAAAATTCTATTATTTTTTTTAAAAATTTTGGTAGTTTAAAATTTTTTAAAATATATTCATCAATTGTAAATAACATAGGTTTTATAACTGTAAAACTTAATATTATTACACACCAAAGAACTGGGAATTCCCAACCACCACCTCTATTGGCCCAAATAAAACCTAATGAAAAATGATGTCCTAAGAAAGTTGCTATTAGTAAATATAAAGCTAAGCCAGCTGAGCTCAATCTTAGAAAGATTCCGCAACTAAAAGCTAAACTTCCTAAAAACTCAATTATACCAGCGAAATAAACAAAAAAAAGTGGCTGTGGAACTCCTAGAGATGTAAAAGCTAATACATCAATATTTCTTACAACATTACCTGCAAATAATTTTTCACAAAAATGTGGTATTAGATCATATCCAACATATATTCTTATAAATACTAATTGAAAAAGCATAATTTTTTCTTTCAAGAGAGTTGTATCTTTTAATTTTTTGAGTTTTTCTTGGCAATATAAAATGAAAATAATAAATTGAATACAGATAATGAATAAGTATAGATAAAATATAAAATTTAAATTTGATAGATTGGCAAGTCTTAAGCTAATTATCGCAAGAAAAGAACTAAATAAAAAAGATGGTGTGAAATATTTTTTTTGTCCAAATAAAGCTAAGATTGTAAGTAGGCTAAATAATAGTAAAAATATTGTTCTTTGATATCCTATATTGTTATATATTAAAATATAAAATTGGATAAAAATAGTGATTAAAGAAGCTAAGATATTAAAATTACTTAAAAATTTAATGTTTTTATTATTCATTACAGTACCCACTAACATTTAATTTAGATTTAGACTATCTTTTTATAATTATTTTTGTCAAGTAATGGAAGAATATCATTTATAGTAATTAAATGATAAAAATTATTTTTTAATATTTAAAATCAAAATATTGCTTTCATTCATTTATTTTGATCTATAAGGTTTTTTTAATAAATAGTGAAATAAAGCTATATTAGAAGCAATTCATTATTATTTTAAATGAAAAAACTTGAACTATATTTTTATTTCGGATATATATATTATTTTGAAAATCAATAATTGTTTATGAATTTAAAATCTATTAAATTTGGTGGTACTTCAATGGGTAATGCTACCTCAATTATAGAGTGTGCAAAAATTGTAAAAAGTAAAATTAAGGATTACAATATTGTTGTTACAGTTTCAGCAGTAGCTGGTATTACCGATAAATTAATAGAAATAATAAGATTTGCAAGAAATGGCAAACCTAGATTAGTTAAATCAAAGGTAATAGAAATTTGTAATATTCACAAACAGATTTTAAAAAATTTACTATTAAATGATGAGTATGTTGATAATTTATGGGAACATAAATTTGAACCAATAATAAATAAGCTTGAAGCTATAAGTTATGGTACTAGTTTAGTAGGTGATTTAACAGATAAAACTGTTGCGAGAATTTGTGCATTTGGTGAAAAATTATCATCTCTTTTGATGGTTTTAGCTCTTGAAAAGTTAAATATTAAATCTCAAAGAATTGAATCAGAAAGAATTATAAAAACGGATAATAATTATTTAAAGGCAAAGGTTAATTTTCAGGCAACTAACTTATCTACAAAGAAAATATTAAAGCAGATTTATAGCAAAAATATTGTTCCTGTAGTAACTGGATTTATTGGCAAAGACACTCATGGTAACATAACTTTGTTAGGCAGGGGCGGTAGTGATTATACAGCATCAATCTTAGCTATGGTTTTAAATGCAAGTGAGATTGAAATTTGGACAGATGTAAATGGAATTATGACAGCTGACCCTAGAATTGTTAAGGATGCTTTTTCTTGGTCTAGTTTAGACATGAATGTTATGTCTGAAATGGCTTATAGTGGTGCTAAAGTAATACATCCAGACACAATAGCACTAGCCGTTGAAAAAAACATACCTGTATACGTTTATAATACTTTTGATAGATCGTTTAAAGGGACTAAAATTACTAAAAAAGCTCCTTACGCAAAAGGAATTGTTGCAAGTCTAAACAACACAATTATAACATTAGAGAATACAAGCATTATTAATGGAGTTGGTTTTGTAAAAAGAGTAACAGAAATAGTTGCAGAGCATAATATACCTATTGATGTTTGTGCAACTTCTGAAATTTCATTTACTTTTTCTATTAAAACAGAAGATTACTCAAAAAAGCTTTTGAAAATATTAGAAAGTTTTGCATTTGTAAAAGTTAAAGATAAGGTTGCAAAATTATGTTTTATTGGTAATGAAATTACATATGATAAGAAAATTCTTGCTGGAATATTTAATGTATGTATGGAAAATGATACTAAAATATACACAATCAGTGTAAGTGCTTCTGGTAATAATATTACTATCATTATTGATGAAAGTAAGACAGATCTTATTTTAAAATGTCTACATAAAAAATTTTTAAAAAAGGAAGAATGTTGCCAATAGACTATTTTGTCAAAAATCAAAAACTTATATCTAATATAATAACTGAAGTTGGTACCCCTGTTTTTATAACAGATAAATCAATTTTAAATAAAAAAGTTAAAAATATTAGAAAAGCTTTTGATAACAATTGTTTACTTTATTATGCACTGAAAGCTAATTTTAACCCTATGATTATTCGGTTATTAAAAGATGCTGGTATAGATGGTGTTGAAACTATTTCTCCATTTGAAATAGATCTTGCAAAAAAATGTGGATTTCAAGGTAATCAAATCTTATTTACTGGGAATAATTGTGATAATTATGAACTGGATTACGCAAATAAGCATAATGTAGTGGTAAATATAGGTTCTATTTCTGAATTACAATGTTATGCTGAAAAATATAATGGCTCAGAGGTTTCTATTAGAATTAATCCTGGATTTGGAGATGGTGAATTTAAACAAATAATAACTGGAGGAGAGGATTCTAAATTTGGCATTTACCATTCTCAAATGGAAGAAGCTTTAAATATAATAAAGTTTAATAATTTAAAACTTATTGGTCTGCATTGTCATTTGGGGTCTGGTTTATATAATACAATGAATTTTGCTCCAATGGTAGATTTTATGTTTAAACTAGGTAATCAAATAGAAAACTTAAGGTTTATTGATCTAGGTGGTGGCTTTGGTGTTAGATATAAGCCATCAGATGAAGAAGTTGATTTGTCTGAGTTTGCGTTAGTTGTTGATAAATATTATAAAAAATATCAAAATTTACAAAAAAATAATATAAAAATAGTTTTTGAACCAGGTAAATATTTAGTAGCTGAATCTACTTTTTTATTGACTAAAATTACAAATATAAGATTGCAAGGTAACAAAAAGATTGTATGTGTAAATACTGGTTTTAACCATATTATTAGGCCTGCATTATATTCTTCATATCATCATGTGATAAATTTATCTAATACGGGTGATCTAGAAGAAGAGGTGCAGTTGGTTGGTAATATTTGCGAATCTACAGATATAATTAATAACAATATTCAAGTTATAAAACCTGAAGAGGGTAATATTTTGGCAATTCTTACTGCAGGTGCTTACTGTTCATCTATGAGTAGCTTATATAATTTAAGGCCATATGCTTCAGAGGTATTAATTGATGATATAAATTTCAAAATTACAAGAAGAAGAATGGATTTTGAAGATACTTTCAATTCAATGGGCTTTAATTATTAAGATTTTTAAAAATGAGCGTTGTACATATTACTGCTAAATCATCTCACTATGATAAAGAGGCAGAAAATTATGATCGCTTTAATGAAGAGAACTCCAAGATAGTTAACCAATGCATAGAAAAAATACTTAAAGAATTTAAAGTAAAAAGTATACTTGATTTAAGTTGTGGTACAGGTTCACAGGTTATTTGGCTTGCTAAAAAGAAATTCAATATTATTGGATATGATATAAACTGTAAAATGCTAGAAATTGCAAAAGGAAAGGCTATAAAGGAACAATTAGATATTAAATTCATCAAAGGAGATATGCGTGCTAGTAAAATTGGTAAGTTTGATGCAGTTATTACAATATTTAATTCTATTGGGCATCTTACTAAAGAAGATTTTATAAAAGCTATAAAAAATATCTATTCAAATCTTAATGATGGTGGATTATATATTTTTGACATTTTTAATTTAAATTATTTACTGAAAGATAATAATATCACTAAATTAACAATTGATTGGTTGAAAAGGTGTGGTGATATTATAGTACGTGAAATTCAATATAATACTATAAATTCAGATGGAATATTAGCTTCTTATGATATTTACCATAAACAAAAATTAAAAAATAACCCAAGTATTTCTCATAGCTTCCAAACATTACAAGTTTATACGGCCAAACAATTAAAAATAATATTAGAAAAAAATGGCTTTGAGTTATTGAAGCAGTATAATATCAGTGGTGAAAGCTTTGATGAAAATAAAACAGAACGTATGTTGACTATAGCACGAAAAAAATAAAATTTTATTATGAGTATAATAGATTCAATATCATCACATTCACTGTGGTTAAAACTTAATAAAAAGTTTAAGATTATTGCAATTTCACCAGCATCTTATCCATATTGTGAATATAAAGATATACAGTCAATTGCAGGAATTAACCTTTATAATAATAAACTACTTTTGAATAAAGATGTTCATCCATTTCATTCTAATAGTGATGAAAAAAGATTTGAAGATTTAAATAAAGCTTTAAATATTCAAGATGAAAATGTAATTATATGGTGTATTAATGGGGGATATGGTTCAGCAAAATTAATAAATTATTTACAGAGACAATCTAAGCCAAAGTGTGAAAAAATTTTTATAGGGTATAGTGATATAACAGCATTGCATTTATTTTTTTCTCAAAAATGGAGTTGGAAAACTATTCATGGACCTTGTTTAGGGGAATTGTTTAAAGAAGATAAAGATATAAACAATTTTTTAAATTTATTTGATTGTCTTTTAAGAAAAGATTTTACAAATAGAAAATTTGTTAAATGCATAAAACCATTAAATCTTGCTGCAGAAAAATTTAAGGATCAAATAGATTTATTTAAATTTACAGGTGGTAATCTTGCTTTAATTCAAACAAGTTTAGGGACCAGTTGGCAAATTGATATCAAAAATAAAGTGTTGTTTTTAGAAGATATAGGTGAAGCTGGGTATAAAATTGATAGAATGCTAAATCATATTAGCTCTGTATTGAATATTAGAACTGTTAAAGCTATTATTTTTGGTGAATTTATAAATAGTGATGAATTTATAAATTTTACAATAAATAATTTTGTTAATTTAAACTCATCTATTCCAATTTATAAGACTGATAAATTAGGGCATGGTAAAAATAACTTACCAATTATATACAATTAAAAATTTACTTTAAGTCAGTTTTTCACAAGCTGTTTTTATTCTTGAACATGCCTCAATTAGATTTTCATTAGATATTGCATATGAAACTCTAAAGTGGTTTTCAGATCCAAAAGCAATGCCAGGTACTACTGCAACTAATACTTCTTCTAATAAATATTCTCCAAAATCAGTACAATTATTTATTTGTTTACCACTTGGAGTTTTGCTGCCTATTAAATTTTGGCAGTTTGGAAAGACATAAAATGCTCCATCTGGTTCCTTTATTTTTATTCCCTTTATTTTGCTTAATTTTTCTAATACCAAATCAAGCCTATCTTTAAATACAATTTTATTTTTTTCAATAAACTCATAACTATTTTCGCTTAGCGCTTCAACAGATGCATATTGACTAATTGAACATGGATTTGAAGTACTTTGTGACTGAATTTTTGCTACTGCTTTAATAGCTTCTTTACTGCCTGCTGCATAACCTATTCTCCAACCTGTCATTGAATATGCTTTAGATACTCCATTAACTACAAATGTTCTATTTTGCATTTCTTCATTAATATTAGCAATATTTTGAAATTGATTGTTTTGATATCTAATATGTTCATAAATATCATCAGAAATTATATAAATATTAGGATAATCTTTTAGTACATTTGCAAGCTCAGATAATTCATTTTCAGAATAGCAAGAGCCAGTTGGATTGCTTGGGGAATTTAATATTAGTAATTTAGTTTGATTAGTTATGTGATTTTTTAAAACTTTTGGAGTTAGTTTAAAATTATCAACAATTGATGTTGTTGCAATTACTGGTTTACCACCATTAATCAAAACCATGTCTGGATAAGATACCCAATATGGAGAAGGTATTATTACTTCATTCCCGGGATTAATTGTTGCAGAAATTATATTAAAAATAACATGTTTGGCGCCACAGCCCACAGTGATATTATTTAATTCATAGTTTAATCTATTTTCTTTATTAAACTTTTTAACTATAGCTTCTTTTAATTCTGGAATTCCATCAACAGGAGTATATTTAGTTTTACCTGATTTAATAGCGTCATAAGCTGCTTGCTTAACATTCTCAGGAGTATCAAAATCTGGTTCTCCAGCTCCAAGACCAATAATATCTTTTCCTTCTGCTTTTAAAGCTTTAGCTTTAGCTGTAACTGCTAAAGTAGGGGAAGGTTTAATTAATTCTAATCGTTTTGAAATTAAGTTTGTATTCATTTTACCCATTAAAATTTTTGCACTAATTATACTCTACAAAAATTTTAAAACAATAAAATAAAGATTTAAAAAAATATATTGATTTACAAAATTAATAATGATTCGATATAATTTTAAAATCAAAAAAGGAGTGGGATATGACAAACACACATAATCAAGTATTAGCAGATAATGGATCAAATCTAAAAAAAACAGGTGTATTTACTAATCTTTTATACAATATCAGAAATCAAAACTTTGGTGATAACAATTACTTGAACTACAAAAATGCTGCTTGGAAAAGTGGTCATCACTATGCTGAAATTGCTTCACAGCAAAGTGGTGATACTTGGTATTTTCAAGAAGCAGAGGAAAATATAGGAACAGTTCCTCTATACAATATCAGAAATCAAAACCTTGGTGATAACAATTACTTGAACTACAAAAATGAAGCTTGGGAAGATGGCAAGCATTACGCTGAGATTTGCCCTAAAATGCAGGGTTCTTCTTGGTGGCTTAGTACATCAGAGACGACAGAAAAAATCAATACCCCGTCAGGCAATCAAAAAGCATTACCTCTATATACTTTACGAGTTAAAACACAAGGTTATGATAAAGGAGCTAATGATATAAGCTCACCTAATTTTTTGAACTACAAAAATGAAGCTTGGGAAGATGGCAAACATTACGCTGAAATTGCACCGCTTATGTATGGTTCTTATTGGTTTTTTGAAGTTGATAAATCATCATATACTTTACAAGTTTCAGTTTTAGATATGAAATTAGCTGATGATCAATCTTTAGATACACTATTATCTGGCACAAGTTTAGGAACTCAGACTGTTAATAATATTAATGGTAATTCAGCACTTACAGAAAGTTTAGATTTTACTAAAAGCTTTACAAGCTCAAACTCTTATACATATAGTGTGGATTGTGAACAAAGTATTGCAGTCAAATTCAAAATGAGTGAAGGATTGATTTTTGAAAAAGCAGGAATTGATGTTGATATTGGTCTTAAATTTTCTGAAGATAATTCTTGGACAAAAAGTTCTAGTAAAACAACTGAATTATCTCTGACTGAGTCAGTAACAGTAGACCCTGGCAAATGTTCTAAAGTTACAGGTTATTATAAGATTGTTAAAGCAGATCAGGTTAAATTTACAGCAACAGCTTTAGTTAGTATATCTGGTACTATAATAGATGAACAAAGCAATACAGTCTTTGGGCAAAATGTTCAAAGTACCGAATTTATTGCGCAATATATAACCGAAAATGTCAAAGGTATGACAGTTGTTGATCAGAATTATAGTGATACCAATGTAAAAGTTGAAATGACTGGTCATATGTCTGCTAATATGGCTACAATGAATTCATACACTCAAGAAGTTGCATGAGATGATGCTGATATTCAACATGACGAGCTATAATTCTAATTTATTATTTAATAGTTGAGGATAAGTACTAGATAATAGTAATGAGTTTTCTTACATAATCTTCTTTGATGCATTCCTGGGTTGCAGTATTTTAGCTGCAACCCTTTGTTTTTTAAATGATGATTCTATTTATAACCCGAGCTGAAGATAAGAAGTAAGAAATTTATAGCAAATCTTGTCATCATGAAACACAGCATCTATCCGAGTCATCACGAAAGAGGAATGCAATTCCGACTGTGGTGATCCAGGGATATTGCCTAATTTACATTTTATTGATGCATTTCTGGATTGCCACGAACATAAATATGTTCTCGCAATGACGAAAAAGAAAAATGGTATCATTCGTAATTACAAAGTATAGAATAACACTTTCTTCTTTTGGCATCATTTTTCTTATCAACAGTTTGGGTTAAATTAATATAACAACACTCTCACTATGATGATATTCTGCTTCTCTATCATATTCTATATTTAGAGGATTATTTTGTGAAAAAGATAATACAATTTTTGGTAAATGCATTCCATGAGAGTTTAACATAGGGATGTAACAAGGCGCTTCAATTATTTCATCAACTATTTCTGGCGTTTTAATCGATGTTGAATTTTTTTCAACATCGAATTGATGAATTGGCTTATTAGGTGTTAATATTTCTTCTTCCTCTTGATCTTCTTCTTTGTCATTTTTTTCATCATCAAATATATTAGTAAAAATGTTTTTTAACTTGTTTTGACGTATAAGTGGTAATAATGAAACATCTTTTTGTAGTGATGAATCAATTTCTTTTTTTACTTTTTCTATCATTTTTAAAATTCCTCTTTGCTGAGTCCAATAAAAATATGTGCTCCACATTAAAAATAATTGATACCCAATAAATATTGTTGTTCCTACACCTGATATAAAGTATGATGATTTGTCAGAACTACTTTTTTCATTTTCAGAATTTTTATTATTATTGTCTTCTTTTTTATCTTTGTTATTTTCTTCAATAATTTTTTTATTATTTTTTTTCAGACTAGCATTATAATACTCATAGTTAGATTTTTGTTTGCCTATAGTATATTGAAAGACTGTATTAAATTCTAAAGTATTTAAATCTGTATGTGAATCTGCAGTAGTATGTATAGTAGTACTTATTTTTTTAACAGAACTGTTTATAGGTTCATATTCAAATACTTCTCTATTAACAATCGAACTTATTCCATTTGTCTCTGAATATAACGCATAATCAGTAGACGCTTTTTCTATAAAAGACTGAATCTTTTTTATTGATTCTACTAAACTACAATCTATTTCTTCCGCTTCTTGAGCTGAAGATAAATAACTTTTTAGATTGTAAATCAAATTATACTGATTATCTGAGATTTCTGCATCGTTATCAATTAAATTAGCTGCTTTATTTAAAGTGTTAGCTAATTCATTTCCTAAATAATTTTTTATTATATAATTTACTACTCCTTGATCTAAATCTTGGTTATTGCTTAATATTACTTCTCCCCAGTATGGTATTTGTGGATAATTATTATTGTTAGCATAATCATAATTATTTTGATTATATCTATAAAAATTATCTATATAGCCTTGAAATTGTTCTTGTGAATAAATATTTATCCAAAAATCATTGTGTAAAAAATGATTAAAAATAACTAGTCTAATATATTCATTATTTTGAAATAAGTTGAATGCATAATCAGTAAAATTATTCTCAGCCAAATACTGAAGTAAATCAACTATTTCAGTGCTTTTTAGACTTTCTATATATGAATTATCATCAATTAATTCTTTATATTTTTGTTTTTTTAATAATTGTTGAGTTTCATATGAACTGCTGTTTATATAGTTAATATCTAAGTAATCAATATTATAATCATTAAAATATTTAACCTTCTCTTCACTAAATAATGAACTTATTTTTTCTTTGTTTTTTAAAAGAATAGATTGATATAAATGTATATTATTTTTTAGTTGTTCTTTTTCATTTTCTAATTTGCTAATGTCATTATCTAATCTCTCGCTCTGCTCTTTTTCTTCTTTAGTTGGAGTACTAAAATATCCTGGTTGTAATTTTTTGTTGAAAGATTCTTTATTTTTTTTACATCCCTTAATTCATTTAATTTTTCTTCTGTAACATTATAATAATCTAAATAGTTATCTTTTAGGTGATCATTAATACCTGTGCTCTTTATTATTTTGATATGATCATACTGATATCCGTACTTATTTGAATCAACGAAAGATTTTATATAGGCTGAGAGTTCATTACTATTATAATTATCATTAATGAAACTAGAATTTAATGTGTTATTTTTAAAGTTATCATTACTACTAGATGAATTATCATTTTTTTTAATGCTACTTTTTTTTGATTTTGTTAAATCATTATTATCACTACTATCACTACTATTTTTGCTGGTATTTAAATTTTTTTTATTAGAGCTATACTGATCTTTCATATTTAATCCTAACATTTGCACTACCTATAAGTGTATATATTTTAATAATAATTTCTAGTTAATTCTAATATAAAAAAGCTTTGCTTGATTTTTTCACCAATTAGTTATATTTAATTATAATGAAATTATGGCGGGGTTAGAGCGCAAGTTTGTGGATCTTGAGGTCGCGGATTCGAATTCCGTTACTCGCCCCATCAAATGGTTGTTATGAAGTTAGAAAAATTTAATAATCTTGCTGTAATTAATTCAATAGGAAGAATTTGTAAGGAAGATATTAAATATAATTTTATCGAAGATAAATTTAGAATTATAAACTCTAAGGCTTTTAGGAGACTGGAATATAAAACTCAAGTTTTTATAAATTATACTGGAGATCATTATAGAACAAGGCTTACTCATTCTCTTGAAGTTAGTCAAATAGCTGTTTATATAGCTAAAGAATTAGGCTTAAATTGTGAACTTGCTGAAGTTATTGCCTTGTCTCATGATATTGGACATCCTCCATTTGGTCATGCAGGAGAAGAATCTTTGAATGAAGCAGCTGTTGAATATGGTGGTTTTGACCATAATATTCATGCGATTAAAATTATTTCTATGCTTGAAAAGTATTCATCAAAATATAATGGATTGAATTTAACAATTGACACAATAGATGGAATTTTAAAGCATAATGGGCCAATAACTAATAAAGATAAAATTAATAAATTAAACCAAATTTTAAATAATTACCCTATACAATACAGTAATAATGCGTCATTAGAATCTCAAATTGCTTCAATTGCAGATGATATAGCTTATACAAAGCATGATCTTGATGATGGAATTAGAGCAAAATTTATAAATTTAGAAGAGTTAAAAGGTTTAAAAATTTTTAAAACTAAAGATTTTCAAGTTATTGAAAATGGCAATTATGATAAAGAAATTAATATAAATCAATTCTTAATAAATTTAAGCAGTTTTTTGATTAATGATTTGATTCAACAGACTATTAAAAATGTTAATATCAATAATATTGATAATATAGAAGATATATATGCCTTTGGTGGATTTCTTATAGAGTTTTCTAAAGATACAAAAGAAAATTTTGTGGAATTAAAAAAATTTTTATTTGATAATGTATATAAGAATTATTTAGTAAACAGGATTACTCATAAGACAAAAATAATCATAAAAGATTTATTCAATCATTTCATGAATAATCCTAAAACATTACCAAAATCATGGCAGACTTCTGATATTTTTATTTGTAAAAAATCATTATTAGAAAAAGTGATTAATTACATTGCTGGAATGACGGATAGATATGCTGTGGAAGAGCATAAGAAGATATTTGATTTGTATCATTATTAATTCCTTACAAAATTAATAATTTATGATATATTTTATAAAATTTTAGAAACCTAGATAGCATCATGATTGTCGTAATTTCAAAAAACAAGAATAAAGTAATAGAAAAGAAAGAAATTAAGGCTAATGACCCAATACCAAAAGATACTATTTGGATAGATTTAATAAATCCAGAACCTAAGGAAGAAAAGTATATAGAAAAAATATTGAATATTGAAGCTCCAACAGAAGAAGAAATGGATAAATTTGAGGTTATTAGTCCATTTTATATGGAGAAAGATGCAGACTATATGACTGTCACTATTATGGATAAGGCGTGTGAGGATTATCCTGATAGTGCAGCAATAACATTTATCTTAACAAAAAAATATCTTATAACCACCAGGTATGATAAGCCTAAGTCATTTGATTATATGAACTCTTGGATTATTAGGAATAAATCAAAAACTTTTACTCCTGAATATGTGCTGACAACAATTATAGATTTTGTTGTTAATTGCTGTGCAGATATTTTAGAAGAAGTTGGAAACGAAATTGATAATTTATTAAAGGTTGTATTTGAAAAGCCTATTGATAAAAAAAAGAATTCTTCAGAATTTTATAATGATATTATCAGAAGAATAGGGCATACTGGAACTATAATATCAAAAAATAGGGAAAGTTTGGTTAGCTTAAATAGAATGATAATTTATTTTTCTCAGATTGATAATGCAAAATATATGAATAAAAAAGATTCAAGATTAAGGATAAAGCATATTTCTAGAGAAGTTAGCTCTCTAAGTGAGTATGCAAATTTTTTATCTCAGAGAAATAATTTTTTATTGGATGCAACTCTTGGCATGATATCTGTAGAGCAAAACATTATCATAAAAGTATTTACAGTAGCAGCTGCAATATTTATGCCACCAACATTAATAGCAAGTATATATGGTATGAATTTTAAGTTTATGCCAGAGATTGATTTGGAATTGGGATATCCCATAGCATTAATATTGATTATAATTTCAGCAATTATACCATACTTATATTTTAAGAGAAAAGGTTGGTTATAAATAAATATCGAAAGTACTTATAGTTGCTAACCTAACCCTTACAGTTTTATGATTTTTTAAGTTAAATTTATTATAGAATAAACTCTTTATTACTTAGAACTTTTTTAATAAATTTCCATTTTTTTTCAGTATACATTTCACGATCTTGTTTGTATCGTATTGCTAATTCTTTTTTTAATTTAACATATTCATTAGCTATTTTAGTATTAATTCTAAGAGTATCTCGAAATTTTATTCTTTCTTTCCATAAAGTGCTTTCATATGGTACTAAATGAAGATGATGTGTACGTAAGTTAGGAGATGGTTTGCAGAACCAATGCATTACCTCTTTTTTATATGGAAAATAATTATATCCCTGTTGTATTAATAATTCTATTGCTGGTTTAGAATGTTCTAATGATTTAACACCAAACATTATATCAATAACTGGTTTAGCTGTTAGTCCAGGAACTGAAGTACTACCAATATGCTCTATACTTCCATATAACCATTGTACTATAGTATCCATTAACAAATATTTCTCTTCTTTATATTTTAAAGGCCAATCTGGATTATATTTTGATAATATTATGGGTGCTTCCTTTTTTTGTAAATTAAATTTATCTGCCATGTTTTGAATTTTAATCTCTTAGAATTATGTCAAAATAAAGGATATGCTAATAACTCCTTATAAAAGATTTTGATTTTATATTGTTTGTTATAAAGGCTCAAAGTTCTTATTAAATTTATAGTTTTTATTCTCTAAATTATTATGAAAATTTTTATTTTTTATATGTTTTTCATTATTAGGATATTTATTATATAACCCATTTTTAATTTCTAATTGTTTTAAGTGCGATATTGAATAAGAATAACCGATTAACATAGGTACAAATATCACCCATAAAGAATAATAACCTATATATTTGCTAAAATATATTAAACCAAATGATGTAACTAGAAAAGAAAAAGCTGTTGCAATTCCATATGATGTTGCAATAAGTCTAAAGCGCTTCATCACTGGAAAATAACTAAACCAAGTTGATAATTCCAATGTACCTGATAATGTTATCGCAGGAAAAAAGAAGAGTACTTGTAATAATAATATTATTAATAAATTGGATGTATTGGCAATGAGATACGGTGTAAATACTAATAAAATAGCAAATACACTTAAAAAGAATATGGTAATTTTTATTGGATGGAATTTTTTTGTTAGAAAAGCTACAACTCCTGATAGTATTATAGTTATGAAAGATATTTTTATATTATGTTCTATAATTTCTTCTGTACTTAAGCTAAAATTTTGCTTCATAATTTCGTTAAAATATACATATATTACATAAATTGAAGCTGGTATAATAATAATAGATGCCATGCAATAAACTAAGCTTTTAAAATTTATTTTGTCATTAGATTTATTAGTGTTTTTTAAAGTATTGATTTGTTTATTATTAATTTTACGCTGTAGCTTAATAAAATCAGGAGTTTCTCTTAATCTTATTCTTGCCATTAATCCTATTATAGCTATACCTGCACCAAATAAGAACGCTAATCTCCAATTAAGATTAACTGTAAGTGCAAAAAAAGCTATAATTAATGATAAAAATCCTCCTATTTGACTAAATAAGCCTATGATACCGCAAGCAAAGTGTTTTTTAGGAGATACCATAATTTCTGAAAGGTATAGTGAAGCTCCTATTACTTCTCCAAGAGATGAAAATCCTTGCGACATTCTACAGAGTATAATAATTATACTTGCTGTAATTCCAATTTCTTTATATGTTCCTGTAAAAGCTATTGTAATACATGAAATTGCCATTAAAGAGGTAGTTATCATAATTGTGGATTTTCTACCTATCTTATCTCCTATCCATCCTATTACAAAACCTCCGAAAGGTCTTAATATAAAAGTTGAACAAAAAGCGGCAGCTCCTAAAAGCTTAGCAATTAATGGATTAGATTGTGGAAAAAATAAGTCGTTTAAAAGTACAGACATGTGCACGTATAACATTAGGTCAAAATATTCTAAGAAAGTTCCAATAGAAAGTAGCCCAATTGCTTCTTTTTCCGAGCTTGATAAACTAATACTGTTAGTCATTATATTTAATCTACTTTTCATTTTGTTAAAAAAATAATGTAGAAAATAAATAAGCTAATTTCAATCATTAAATATATAATTTTCCTTTAATTGAAAAATTAATATAAAATTAAATTTTTACCTCTGTAGTAACAATGAATCTATTGCCATCAATATTATAATGTAGTTCTGCAAATGCTGCAGTCCATTTATTATTAGGAATATCTATATTAATTAAGCATTCAGAAATATTGTTACAGTGAAAGTTAATATTTTTAAATTTAAATTTATTATCACATAAGTTGTTAGTGAAAAAAGATAATATTTTTTTTAAAACTAGATTCATATATGAGTATGAAGTTATACATCTAAAATCTCTAGAATTATTATTTATTGAATACCATAATAAAACTTTTTTCAGGTTTAATTGATGAAGTAACATTTATGCTATTTTGTTTAAACTCCCATTTTATATCTGGTAAAATTATGTTTTTAGCCTGAAATTTATAAAATGTAGAAATAGCATCATCTACTTTCTTTTGATTTCCAAGTGCATCAGAAATAGGGTTTCCTGAGAGATAATGCAGTGAATTAGGTAAATACCTAATGTAATTTTGATTACCAGGAAGTTTATTAAAATAGAATTTAGATGAATCTGGGACAAAAAAATCATCACCACTTGAGTTTATAATATATTTTGGAATTGAAAGACGTGATAGATACTTCTTATCATATTCAGGGGATAAGTAACTAAATGGATCTTCAATTTTCATTAATTGTTTAAAGTTTTTAGAATGTATTTTATCTGTAACGCCAGCATTTTTATAATCTCTTAAAGCTTCAGGACAACCATCTTTATATGATTGGCATATGTGAGAAATAGTTTCAGGAACATTTAATATATCAATTACAATAGGGATAATTGCAGATACTCTTGAATCTTCTAATGCAGCTAACCAAATTGCCCAGCCTCTTTTAGAAGCACCTGCTAATATAAATTCTTGAATTTTAATATCATATTTTTTTAAAAATATATCATAAGAAGCATCTATAGCTTTAATGATCGATTTTGCCATAGGTAAATGTCCAGATAGATAAGCATTTTTATAAGGGTTATCCATTACTTTTAAATAGGTGCTAGCTAAAATTTGATCTTCTTTTTGTAATTTTTCATCTATTAATAGAAATTGATTGGGATTATTTCTTAGTTCTATAACTTGTAATTGTGTTTGTTTAGCTATTTCTGCAAAATTAACTTTTTCTTTAGGAAGCTCTTCTTTTCCATCTTTATTATTATACCCTGCATTTACATATAATAAAATTTTATTAAATTTAATATTTGATTTAGGTATATAAATGATTAGTTTATGTTTCCAAATTGTTTGGGTCATGCTATCGGTTTTATTGATAGGCCATTTTTGTGCAGTTAATAGATATATTAATATATCTAGATCATTTGAATTACTCTTTTCAAGAAATTCATAATTATAAGCACCATCATCGTATTTAATAAAATTAGTTAAAACTTCAGACAGATTTTTAGGCTCTACTATATTAAGATTATCGGAAAAAGATAACTGATAATAACCTATAAAAATTGTAAAAAAAATAGCTACTATTTTATGTTTATTTAGCATCATACCAACTCTCTCCGTAAGAAATTTCAACATCAATGGGTATGGACAGTTTAAAAGCATTCATCATAGTATTTTTAATTTTAATGCAACTTTCTTCTACTATATTTTTAGGTATCTCAAATAAAAGTTCATCATGTATTTGTAAAATTAGAAAATCTTGAAGTTTAGAGCTTAAGCTTACCATAGCTTTTTTTATTATTTCTGATGCAGTTCCTTGAATAGGCGCATTAATTGCAGCTCTTTCTGCAAAATTTCTTAAATTATAATTCCTATCATTAATATTTTCAACATAGCATTTTCTTCCCATTAAGGTTTTTACATACCCATGCTTTTTTGCAAATTGAATCGTTGTATCCATATATTCTTTAATACCTGGATATTGTTTGAAGTATGACTCAATATAGCTAAAAGCTTCTTCTCTGCTTATTTGTAAACTATTTGCAAGTCCATAAGCACTTTGACCATATATAATACCAAAATTTATAGCTTTTGCTTTCCTTCTATATTCAGAATTTACTTCTTCAAGCGGTATATTGAAAATTTGACTTGCAGTAATACTATGAATGTCCTTTTTATTTTTAAATGCTTCTTTTAGGCTATTAATATTAGCAATATCTGCTAATATTCTAAGCTCAATTTGCGAATAATCACCAGAAACAATTAAGTGATTTTCTTTTGCAATAAATGCTTTTCTTATTTGATTACCGTCGTTTGTTCTGATTGGTATGTTTTGTAAATTAGGATCATGAGAAGATAATCTAGCAGTTGAAGTAGTAGTTAATGAAAATGTAGTATGAATTCTACCATCAGATTTATTTATTGCTTTTTGAAGTGCATTTATATAAGTGCTAATCAATTTTGAATAGTGCCTCCATTCTAAAATTTTTTCAGCAATTAATATTCCTGATGAAGCATGTTTCTCTAAAGTCTCTGCATCAGTTATATAACTTCCACTTTTTTTAGATTTTTTTCCACCTTCTAATTTTAATTTATCAAATAATATTTCTCCTATTTGTTTCGGGGAACCAATATTAAATTCTTCATCAGATAATTGATAAATCTCTTCTTGCATCAATTTCAGGTTTTTTTCAAATTTTATACCTAAGTTAACTAGTAAATCTTTATCAACCTTTATCCCTTTATTTTCAATTTTGACCAGCAATGAAAGCAGTGGTTTTTCAATAGCTTCATATATTTCAAATTTTCTTTCTTTTGCAAGTTGTGATTTTAAGGTGTCATGCAATAAATAAATGCAAAAAGCATCATAATTCTTATAGCTAATATTGTAATGCTCAATTAAATTTTCTAAGTTAATTTTTTGTTTTCCAGTATGCAAGACGTATGAAAGTAAAGAAATATCATCAAAAGATATAAATTTTATATCTAGATTGTTGCAAATGTGTATTATTGATTTAGTATCAAAGCTAACTTTTTTAATTGATGAATCCTCAAAAATTTTCTTAAGCTTTTGGATTATATTGTTTAGAGAGTTATTATTTTTATCTTCAAATGATAGTAGGTTAAGTTGATTATCTAAATTTATTTTATAGAGATTATCTCCAAAATAACAGAAAAATACATTCTCATGAACATGGAAGTAGAATTTTCCAAATTTCTCAATATCTAATTGCAACTTACATAATTCATCTAAAGAAATTGATTTTGAATTTACAGTTTTGACATTGTTTGTAGAGTTATTTTTAGAATTAATTAATTTTTTTGTATTAAGTGATTTAAATTCATATTTATTAAGAAAATTAGAGAGTTTGTCTTCATCTATATTTGTGAATTTAAGTTCTTCTATATTAAAAGGGACTTTAACTTCATGATCTAAGGTAACAAGTTTTTTGGATAAAAATGCTTCTTTTTTTGAATCATTTAATAAGGCTTGTATTCTAACAGGTTCAACTTTTTCAATATTATCATATGCATTTTCAAGAGTGTTAAATTGGTTTAGCAGTTTAGCTGCAGTTTTTGGACCAACTTTTTTTACTCCAGGTATATTATCAGATGCATCTCCAACTAGTGAAAGATAATCAATCATTTGTGTATGTTTGATTCCATATTTTTCTAAAACTATATCTGAGGTAATATGTTTTTTCTTAAGAGGATCAAAAATTTCAACTTTATCTTGCATTAATTGAATTAGGTCCTTGTCTGAGCTAATAACTCTAACTTTAAAATCATTTTTTAGTGCAAGAGTTGTATATGTTGCAATAATATCATCGGCTTCAAACCCTGGAACTTCAATTGCTTTAATACCAAATGCTTCAATTGCTTCTCGTATTATTGGAAATTGTATTTTTAATGCTTCATCTGGCTCATCTCTATGGGCTTTATATTCAGGATATATATCATTTCTAAATGTGATTTTGCCACTATCTAATGCTATTGCAAGCATTTCGCAATCATTGTCTTCAATTAGTCTTGCAAGCATATTGATAAAACCATAAACAGCTCCAACAGGGATATCCTTAGAAGTTGTGAGTGGTGGTAAAGAATGGAAGGCTCTGAATACGAAGTTATATCCGTCTACAATGCATAATGACATGTTTAATTTATACCAATAATTTGCTTAACTTTGCTTATATTTTTTTCTGCAATAGCTTTGGCTCTTATTGTTCCATCTTTTATAATTTGTTCAAGATATTTTTTATCCTCAAGAATTTCTATGGCCTTTTTATGTATAGGACAAATATTTTTTATTATAATATTAGCTAAAGACTCTTTAAATTCAGAATTTTTAGAAGATTTAAAATTGTTAGTTGCTTCATTTGCATCAATTCCAGTAAAGCAAGAGTAGATATCAATAAGATTTGAAATTTCTGGTCTCTTTTCTGGATCATAGCTAATTCCTTCTATATCATCTGTTTTTGCTTTGCGTATTTTCTTTCTTATTAAATCTTCATCATCTGACATATTTATTCTAGAGAGATCAGAAGGGTCAGATTTGCTCATTTTTTTGGAAGCATCCTTTAAACTCATTATTCTTTTTGCTTTTGAATTTATTAAAACATCAGGAACTGTAAATACTTCGATATTTGCTTTTCTATTAAATGAAATTGCAATGTCTCTGGCAAGTTCTATGTGTTGTTTTTGATCTTCTCCAACAGGAACAATATTTACGTCATAAAGCAATATATCTGCAGCCATAAGGACTGGATATGAATAGAGTCCTAAATTTGCTGTTTCTTTGTTTTTCCCAGCTTTATCTTTAAATTGAGTCATCCTATTAAGCCATCCCATTTGTGTGAAACAACTTAATATCCAAGCTAGTTCTGAATGCTCTGATATTTTTGATTGTTGAAAAATTATTACTTTATCAGGGTCTAGTCCAGCTGCAATATAAAGTGCGATATTATATTTTATATTTTGCTGAAGTTCCTCTGGATTGAAATCTGATGTGAGTGAGTGAAGATCAACTATACAAAATAGGCATTCATATTGATCTTGCATTGCAACCCAGTTTTTAATTGCTCCAAGATAGTTTCCAATTGTAATTTTGCCAGTTGGCTGTATGCCTGAGAAAACTCTTTTTTTAGCGTTCATCAAATATGTTTATTGTCCAAAAGTAAGGCTATGATACTATAATATCACAGCCATTACTAGGGAATATAGCTAATTCCTTATAATTTAATTGCAGTTTCGCTCGTTGCTTATGTGGGGTTACCACACTTAGCTCCTCTCTCAACACACTTCAATTAAAGTTATTTAGCTATAATTATATTGCACACATATCATCATATTGTATAAATGGTGTATCTAGAGTACAAAAATTATTTGATAATTCAATTGCCTCTTGCTGTTGAGGAGCTTCAGTATTAAGAATATAATTATATAGCAAATATTTTGATGCAATCATAAAAAAACCAGTTATTGCCATTTTTTTTCCCATGTTATTCATATATAGGTTTTGATTATAATATCCAGGCATATTTATCTGCATAGGACCAAGATCAGCATCTGGATCAGGTGGAGGTGAAGTTAGAATGTTATATACATATGGAGCCATGTTTTTGCTGTGATCAGAAAAGTATATTATTAGTCCTTCAATTGATAAAACTATTGAAATTGAATCGTAAATTGTAGTTTTAGATTCTTGTTGCTCTGTCATTTACATTTACCTTAAAAAATATTTATATCTATTAGTTATACTTATGAAGTGTTAAGATTGAGTTAAGGTTTTTAGGAGAAACGTTAAGATTACGTTAAATTTTTATATTTGTTATTTACTATTGGTTTGCCACATTCGTTTTACTCATTCGCAATGACGATAGGGAACATGGATTGCCACGCTTCACTGAATTCGTTCGCAATGACTGTTGCTAAATTTGTCATCACGAGGGAATGATGTTGCCATCTACCATCCACAGTCATCACGAGGGAGAGACGAAGTCCCGACTGTGGTGATCCAGTAATGTTATTCACTCAAAATATCAGGGTATAAAATTTATAATTCTTTATTGATATTTCTACTATTATAGCATATAAGTATAGCTTATCAGCATCAAGGGCTATTTATTTGGCATGCCTTTGAAGCGATTTAATAAAATTATTGGAGATAAAATGCCTAAAATGAAAACAAAATCGAGCGCTAAAAAGCGCTTTAAATTGACTGCAAGTGGAAAAGTCAAGGCTCCACAAGCTAATAAACAGCATAATATGAGAAAGCGTAGTAAGCGCCAAATCAGAAATCAAAGAGGTACTGATGTATTGCCAAAGGTTGAGGCAAGAAGAATTCCTGCTTATATGCCATATGCTTAAATTTTAATTTGTGGAGATAAAAAATGTCAAGAGTTAAACGCGGAGTCACAACAAGAGCTCGTCATAAGAAAATTATTAAATTAGCTAAAGGCTATAGAGGCAGGGCGAAAAATTGTTTTAGAGTTGCAATCCAAAGAGTAGAAAAAGGTTTGCAATATGCCTATAGAGATAGAAGAACTAAAAAAAGAGACTTTAGAGCATTATGGATTCAAAGGATCAATGCTGCCACAAGAGCTCATGGTTTAGCATATTCGCAATTTATTAAAGGAATAAAGCTTGCTGGAATTACTTTAAATAGAAAGATGTTATCTGAGCTTGCTATACACAATGCAGATGCATTTAATCAAATATTAAATAAAGCTCAAGAAGCATTAAAGAAAGAAGCAGCAAAATCTGTTTAGTAGTTTTTATTATTAATATTTTTTTATATGTTAAAAGAACTGGACTCTATATATCAAGAATTTAAAAGTTCAATTAAGGTAGTTGAAAATGAAAATGAATTAAATAATATTAGGGTAAAATTTCTTGGTAAAAATGGCATAGTTACTAGTGAAGCTAAGAAGATTGCTTTGGTTTCTCAAGATGAAAAGAAAGAATTTGGAGCTAAAGTAAATAAGCTAAAAGATTATATTCAAAAAGAAATACAAGAAGTAAAAAACTATATAGAAGAAAAAGTTCTTAATGAAAAACTTAAGAATGAGTCAATAGATGTAACTTTGCCTGGAAGAGGATATCAAAGAGGGAAAGTTCATCCCATATCTTATACGATTGATAAAATCAAAAATATATTTTATTCTATGGGATTTCAGCATATAGATGGTCCTGATATTGATAATGAATGGAATAATTTTACAGCACTTAATATACCTGAAAATCACCCTGCAAGGCAAATGCATGATACTTTTTATGTAGAAAAGAAATCTGAGGATAAAGACAATTTACTTTTAAGGACTCATACTTCTACAGTGCAAATAAGGTATATGCTTAAAAATAAACCACCTCTTAAAATTTTCTCAGTAGGAAAAGTTTATAGATCTGATTATGATGCAACTCACACTCCAATGTTTCATCAACTTGAATGCTTAGTTGTTGATGAAAAATCAAATGTAATGGATTTACAAGCATGTCTAAAATGTTTTTTAAGACTATTTTTTGATTCTGATCAAATACCTATGAGATTTAGATCTAGTTATTTTCCATTTACAGAGCCTTCTTTTGAAGTAGACGTAAAATGTGATAGAAGTAAAAAAGGAGAAATCCAAATAGGTAAAGGTGATGATTGGTTAGAAATACTTGGATGTGGAATGGTAAATCAAAAAGTTCTTGAGAATGTTGGTATTGATTCATCAAAATATCAAGGCTTTGCATTTGGAGTTGGTGTTGAAAGATTAGCAATGTTGAAGTATAATATTTCAGATTTAAGAAGCTTTTTTGAAGGAGATATTAGATGGCTCAATCATTATGGATTTTAGAATAAATGCATATTACCATACTTTTATTGATATTTTCGTATTTAATTGGAAGTATACCTTCGGGTTTAATTTTTAGTAAAATTTTAAATAAAGGTGATATAAGAAAATCTGGTTCAGGAAATATCGGTGCAACTAATGCATTAAGAGTAGGAGGCAAATTATTAGGATCACTCACATTAATGTTTGATTTGTTAAAAGGATTAATTGTTGTTATTGTTGCAAAATTATTAGGAATTGAATTTATTGGAATATATGGTTTTGCTTGTATTTTAGGTCATATTTTTCCTATATGGCTAAAATTTAGAGGTGGTAAAGGTGTTGCAACTGTATTTGGTGTGGTTTTAGGTATGCATGTAATTATAGGGGCTGTTATGATGTTATTATGGATTATTGTTTTTAGAGCTTCAAAAATTTCATCTCTTGCTTCTCTTAGTAGTATAACAATATCTATTATAGCTTTATCATTTGGAGAGCATTACATTGATTCTATATTTTTAATATTAAGTTTACTCTTGATTGTTTATAAGCATAAAGATAACATAATCAGACTTTATAATGGTGAGGAAAGTAAAATTTCTTTATAGTTGCTAATTTATAACTGAAAGATATGTCAATACGAGTTTTATCAACCAATACAATTAATAAAATTGCTGCAGGTGAAGTTATTGATAGACCATTATCGGTAATTAAAGAGCTAACTGAAAATTCAATTGATGCAGGTGCAACTGAAATAGTAATTGAGATTAGCAGAGGTGGGAGGAATTTTATTTCAGTAACTGATAATGGAAGAGGTATGAGTAAGAATGAGTTAAATCTTGCACTCGAGAGACATGCTACCTCAAAACTTATGGAGGAGGATATAACAAATATTCAATTTTTAGGTTTTAGAGGTGAGGCTTTACCTTCTATTGCATCAGTAAGTAAAGTTAACATTAAAAGTAGAGCAGCTGATTCTGAAGATGCATGGGAATTACAAATTTATGGAGGAGAAGAATCAGAAATCAAACCAGTTTCTTGCAATATAGGTACTACAATTCAAATTACAGATTTATTTTTTACAACACCAACAAGATTAAAATTCTTGAAATCTGAAGCTAGTGAAACGAGTGCATCTATTGAATTGGTAAATAAGCTTGCTCTATCAAGAGAAAACATTAGTTTTAAATTAGTATCAAATGATAAAGTTATAATAGATACTCCACTTCAAGAAAAATCAATACTCGAGTCTTCTAAAAGAATTGAAGATATACTGGGTAAAAAGTTTGTAGAAAATTCTATAAAATTTAACTTTGAGGAAGACGATATTAAAGTTTATGGATACGCATCTATTCCAACATTTAATGCTGCAACTTCTTTAAATCAGCATTTCTTTATAAATAAAAGATTTGTTAAAGATAAGGTGTTATCAGTTGCTGCAAGAGCTGCTTATCGCAATCTAATTCCTCATAATAGATTTCCTCAAATAGTATTATATCTAGATATCAATCCAAAGCTTGTTGATGTAAATGTCCATCCTACTAAAGCAGAAGTTAGATTTAGAGATGAACAACGCATTAAAGGTATTATAATTAATGCTATAAGAACTGCTATAACAAATTCTGAATTAAAAAATAATAATGAGCTAGCAAAAGAAGCTGTGAGATTTTTTAAGCCTCAAGAACTTTCTTATCCTCAAAATAAAGCATTAAACTTAGATCATGAAAAGTCATCAAGTGAAAAAAGAGATAGACTTGATGATTTGTTAAAAAACCATAAATCTATAATTAATAATGATATTGTTAAAGATTTTTCAGATATTGATTCAAGAGATCAAGAAATCAATGATATAAAAGATAATAAAGAATATCTAAGTAATTTTGTTAAAAGTGAGCTAAAGGAACAGAAGGAACAAAATGAAGAGAATATAGAAAATATTGGTGATGATGAGTTTCCACTTGGATTTGCTAAATGCCAAATTGATAAGACATATATTATTGCAGAAAAAAGTGATTCTTTAATTTTAGTGGATCAACATGCTGCTCACGAAAGATTAACGTTAGAAAGAATAAAATTACAACTTAAAGGAGGGGCTCTTGAGGGCCAAATTTTATTGGTGCCTGAGGTAGTAAATTTAGATAAAGTTTTAACAGAACAAATAATGCAGAAAAAGGAAAATCTTCAAAAATTTAGTTTAGTGATTGAAAGAAATGGAATTTCCCAAGTTACTGTTAGGCAAGTTCCAGTAATACTGCAAAATTTAGATATACCTGGTTTCGTAAAAAATATAGCTGAAAGTATACATTTATTTGATGACATCAGCTTGATTAATGAAAAGATAGAGGAAATTTGGGGTAATATTGCTTGTCACTCTAGTATTAGGGCTGGAAGAGTTTTGAATATTGAAGAAATGAATCAATTGCTTAGAGAGATTGAAAAAACTCCTTTATCCGAACAATGTAATCATGGTAGGCCAACATTTGTAAAACTTGAATTAAAAGATATCAGAAAGATTTTCGAACGGCTATGAGCTAGATAATTATCAGATCATGTTATTGCGAGCAGAAGCATAAGCTGTAGTGCAGAAATTCAGTAAGGTTAACCTGAGCTGCAGATAAGAATTGCTTTGTAAGAGGCAAAAGAAGTATTATATACAAACACTTGAATACAATTTCTTTATCAATATAGTCATTGCGAGAGCATTTTAATGCTCGCGGCAATCCAGGGCTGGAAAGTTATTAACAAATGTAATTAAGGTAACAATTCTGGATCACCACGCCACTAACGTGGCTCGTGATGACTGTCGGAGGTAGGATGCAATATCTCTTCTTCGTGATCTAGGGTTGTTTTTGCATTTATTGATAATTTTCCTGGATTGCCACACTCACTTCGTTCGTTCGCAATGACTATATCGTTTGCTCCTAATTGTACTAAACATCACTGTATGGTTGCTTTCTAGATCTTTATAGAGCAATTCTTATCTGTAGTTCGGGTTATTTACTTGGCTCGTGATTACTAAAGTGAATCTTTTTCGTGTTCCTGTTGTTTTAATTTTTTACTCAATATATTTGTAGAGCTTTGTATGGTATATGCTTGAGTTTCATAAATGAGATATACGGTGCCGCTTAAATGTTTAGCAATTAATTCAATAAATACTCCACCTGATATAAATTTTGCATATTTATCGCCAACATATGGTATTGTACTTGTTATTTTGTAATAATCTTTTTCATTAAGATTGTTGTATAAATAATCAAAGGTATTATCATTTTTATAAAACTCTGCAGTAATAGCATTTGCTACATCATTTTCAAATATCACTGTAAAAGCTTTTAAACCATTAAAATTAAATTGAGCAAGATTAGTTGCAACATATTTTTTGCCATTAGTATGCTCGTCATTTCCAATATATTTTGCCTCATATTTATTTAAAAATTCCTCTAAAGTCATCTTACTAATTGCAATTCCAAATGGTATTGAAGATGGTTTAGTATTTGCTGCTTTTATGAAAAATTCTTCTGCTTTCTTATAATCTTGCTTCACTCCAATGCCATTATTATATCTACGTCCTAAATTATTCATGGCTGTATAATTACCAAGCTCAGCAGCTTTTTCGTAATATTTAAAGGCTTTTGCATAATCTTGTTTAACGCCTCTTCCGAAACTATAATCCAAAGCTAGCTCTAAATAATCTTTATCTTTTTTTTTATTACTAGGTGATTTAGTTTGAGTGGTGTTTGAATTATTATTTTTTTCATCTTTGTCGTTGTCGCATGCAACTAGCGATATTAAAATTATAAATACAAATTCAAAGTTTTGAGTTTTTGCATAAAGTTATTCCTAAACAATTTATCTATATTTGATATATAGTTTATTAGGTGTCAATAAAAATTTAAAACAAACTAATTCGATATAGCAAATATATTTTTGAAATTAAATTATAAATAATTATATAGTTTAGTACCATTTTTCCTGAGCCAAAGACATTGTTCCTTATAATTTGGGTATATTTCTTCCACTAGTTTCCAATATTTTTTGCTATGATTCATTTCTTTTAAATGGCATAACTCATGCACAACTAAGTATTCAACAACCTCTATAGGTGCAAAAATAATTCTCCAGTTGAAACTAAGATTTTTTAAGGAAGAGCAGCTTCCCCATTTAGTTTTTAGATCTTTGATAAAAATTTTCTTATAGCTAAAGTTATGTTTATTTGCGTAAAATTGACATAACTCATTAATCTTATTTGTTATAATGTTAATAAATAATTGCTTTAAGGAATTATTAATGTCTTGTTTCATGCCATAAACTTTAATTATATCGCCTTCAATTTTTGCATACTTCATTAATCTACATTCAGCATGAACAACATCATAATATTTGCCAAAAATAGGGTATTGATTTTTATTTGCTTGATCATTTATATTAGTTATATTTCTTAATTTGTTTTCAATCCATTCTTCTTTGTTAATTAAGAATTTATAACCAACTTTTAAAGGCACCCAAAGTGGTATTACTAACTCAACTTTTTGATTTATAATTTTAATTGCAATATTTTTTGCTTTTTTGCTTTTTCTTATATTGACATTAAATTGCTGAATTAAGTTGTTAATTTTACTCATTTATAAGCTATTTTAAAAATAATGATTTTAACATACTTCCTGAATAATTAAAATCTTACTAACTTTGATGTAATTTACACATCATATATGGTTTATAAGCATGTCTTTTAATATTTTTGATAATTCAACAAGTTTTAAAATTGGTAAATTATTAGGTAATATATTAAATAAGAAAATATTTAAAAATGAAATATTAATTAATACGGAAGGTAAAAGATTAGAAGATATAAACGTTCAAACGGTAAAATATGGTAAAGAGATACCTATTGTATATGGCAAAGTTAAATTGGCTGGAAATATTATATGGGATTCAGGTTTAAAGGAGTTAAAAAAAATAATAACTAAAAGCAGTAATACTTCTAATCAAAAAATTGAATATAATTACACAAAATATGAGTATAATATTTCACTTGCTATAGCATTGTGTGAGGGTGAGATAGATTATATATCAAGGATTTGGATAAATGATATTATTATAGATAAGTCGTTGTATAATATTAGATTTTATAGAGGCACAGAAGATCAAATGCCTGATTCCTTAATTGAGAAAATTGAGGGTAAGGGTTATACAGCTGCATTTAGGGGAATTGCATATGTTGTGTTTGAGGATTTTCCAATATCAAAATTTAAAAACAAAATACCTAAATTTCATTTTGAAGTTATTAAGAATGATAATTCAAAAAATCCTGATAACTTACAAAATTTAATTAACTCAGTTGTTATTATACCAGGTAGTGGTGAATATGTTTATGATACCACAGTTCAGACTAAATCTTATTATAAAAATGAACCTTATGAATATGAAGAAGTTAAGATAAATTGTAATACAGAACATGCTAAAGCAGATTCTTTAGTTTCTTTAGATCAACTAAAATCAACATTACCAAATGTAAAATGGGTTTCTCCTGTTGTAAATTGGTACGCTACTGATATAAATGCAGGAAATTGTAAAATATTATCTGGTGTAGAATTTAAAGATGAAAAGACAAAAATTTCTCCTGATGAATGGCAGGTATCTAATTATAATCGTAACAATGCTCATCTAATTTTACAAAAAAATAATCATCCCATTTATGGTGGCACAATAAATGATAAAAGTATCGCTAGATATTTAGAAGAGCTCAATAATAAGGGTTATTTAATTATGTTTTACCCTATGCTTTTGATGGATAGTTATGAAAAACCATGGAGGGGTAGAATGTATGTAAATGATGCAAAAGATATAGAGAATTTTTTCGATGGAGAGAATGGTTATAATAAATTTATTTTGCATTACGCTAAACTTGTTAAAGGCAAAGTAAAAGCATTTTTAATTGGTTCAGAAATGGTTGAGCTTACAAAGTTTAAAACTAATGATAATAAATTTTTGGTTGTTGATAAACTAATTGATTTGGCAAAACAGGTTAGGGGAATATTAGGTAATGATGTGATGATTTCGTATGCTGCAGATTGGAGTGAATATCACCATACTGATGGTGGATGGTATTTTTTAGATAAGCTATGGGCATCTGAATATATTGATTTTATAGGAATTGATGCATACTTTCCTTTAACAAGTAATGACAAAACTACATATGATATAAATGAGGTAATAGGTGGTTGGGAATCTGGTGAAGGATATGATTATTATATTGATGGCAATGGAAAAAAACAGCCTCTTGGCAAAGAATATGCATGGAAAAATATTAAATGGTGGTGGGAGAATAAACATTATAATCCTGATGGCAGGCAGACAGAATGGATTCCTAAATCAAAGAAGATTTGGTTTACAGAATTAGGGTTTCCATCAATTGATTGTGCTACAAATCAACCTAATGTTTTTTATGATCCAAGTACCGCCGAATCAAATATCCCAAAATATTCTAAGGGACAAGTTGATTTTCAAGCACAAAAATTAGGTTTGCTTGCTACAGAGATGAAGTGGAAAGATTCTGAAATGATTGAAAATAAATTTGTCTGGGCATGGGACGCGAGACCTTATCCATATTTCCCTGATAAGCTTGATGTTTGGGGAGATGGTGATTGTTGGAAAAAAGGACACTGGGTTCAAGGAAAATTTTTTCACACAAATTTAAACTGTATATTGTTTGATATATGTAAAAGATTGAATCTAGATCAAATTGATACTAGTCAAATAAATCATGATGTCATTGGTTTTTGTATTCATGATAATTCAACAGCAAAGGAAGTGATTGATGATCTCAGTACATTATATTCATTTAAGGTGCAAGAACTTGAAGATCAACTAGTATATATTCCAAATAAAAATAGGGAAGTGAATTATATTGATAGTGGTGATATTGTTATAAACCTAGATAAATTAGAAAGTTCGCTTTCAATTATCAAGTTGGGTGATGAGAATATTATATCTAATGTAAAGTTAAATTATATTTTGTTTGATCAAGATTATATTTTAACCAACACAAATGCTAAAAATTATTTGCTAGATAATGATAATCAACTTCAAATTAGTTTGCCAATTATAATAACTCAGTCAGAAGTAGATGAGATGGCTGGAAAGGTTTTAGATGATTTTACAACTAATGATATAATTGTTTCATTAACGTTACCTATTACATATGCATTTCTTAAGGTTAATGATTTAGTTCAAATTGAATATGAAGATCAGATATTAATCTTACAAATATTTTAAATTATAATTGATGAGACTTTTACAATTTCAATAATTTGTGAAAGAGCAGATTAAAAGATTTGGTGATGACTGTTGTCGATTGTCATTGCGAATGAACGCAGTGAGTGTGGCAATTGATGTTCTCTATCGTCATTGCGAGAGCACATAGTGCTCGTGGCAATCCAGAGAAATTATAACAAACGTAAATGTAGCAACAATTCTGGATCACCACGCCCCTAACGGTGCTCGTGATGACAAAAAGAAGTACGAAAGGTGCTCGTGATGACAAAGTGTAATATAGTCATTGCGAGTGAGCGCATTGAGTGGCACAATCCATGTTATCTATCGTCATTGCGAGGATGTGGCAGCATCCGTGGCAATCCAGGGAAGTAAAAAAAATAAAATCTTAACGTAATCTTAACGTTTCTCAGAAAAACCTTAACGTAATCTTAACATTTCATAAGTATACTTCACTTAAGCAAAACAAATTAAATGTGGAGGTTTGACATGAAAAATAACACAAAATATATAAACGATATTAAAGTTGTAGAGAAAATCAACCCAAATATTATACATGATTATAATGAAGCATTTAATGTTAAAGATAATACGATAATATATGAAGAGCAAAAGGAAAAGTTTTTGGCAGATCAAAAAGAAACAAAAGCTAAAGAGAAAATTGCAAAGTTAGAAGCAGAAAATAAGAAGTTAGAAGCTTTTAAAGCTAACAATAAATATGAGTATGTGCAAGTGAAAGTAGATAATCAAAAGAATGATGATTTTGATTTGGAAAAAAATTATTCAGATGTTGGATCTGATATTAGCACAGCGTCTAACTCTAAAAATAACTCTCCAGTAAGAGGTGAATATAACAATAATAGCTATGAATATATACATAACAAAATGAAAACAGAAAACAAAAAACAAAATTATGAATATATTAACAACAGTATTAAAAATAGCAAAATACAAGAAAATAAAATGGAGGAAAATATTACTGAATATCCATGGGGAAAATACATAGACCATAACAAAAGTAATAATCCAACATTTGCTAAAGTTTTAAAAAACTTAGATGAATTAGCTAATAAAGGAGATGGAGCTAAGGTTAATATAAATGGGGTTAAGTTAGAGGGTGATACACTAAAATTAGTTCAAAGCTTTGAAAGTAAATTAGATATAAATAATGAAAAGCTTTGGGCAGGTGCAAGGTTTTTGCTTAGGTTTGATACGCCAGATGGTGCAGATGAATTCTTAGCATCAATAGACACCAGTGCTCTTTATAGAAGAGAAGCTGCAACACATGGCTCAAAATATAAAGGCAAAGAGCTTGTTGAGAAGAAAGAATCTGGAATTTCTGCATTGCTCAAAGGTTTATTCTTTAGAACTCATTATGGCGTGGATATGGCAAATGATAATACTGAGGAAGCTCAAAGTCCTGGTCATTTATACATAAACAAGGAAAACCACACTTTAAAATATTATGCATCTAAAATTCCTTTAGTTGGTTCTTACTTCAAGGCAAATCACTATAGTGAGATACAAATTGGGATTGAAAATCATGCAGCTCCTGGAGTTTTCGGAGTATTTTTAGATAAAACTGGAATTAAAAAAGCAGCTCATTCAACAAGTGGTGAATCTGATGTAATAAACCCAATTGGAGATGCAAAAAATATCTATAAAGTAAAGTTAGATGATCAAGGTAATATAAAAAATCAAGATGGATTAAAAAGTTATTTAGCAAAAGCAGGTGTTAAAGATGCAAATATTACTGATCTCAAAGGTGAATGGAGAGGTTTAGGTGAAAATTCTGGATATCAATATAAACAACAGGATAATTTATATTTCGTTAAAGACCCAAAAGGCAATGTTTTTGTTGCAAATCCAGAAACTTTAAAAAATGGTGAAAATGTAATCTTTGACATTTATGGAAAAGTTATTGATGTTAAAGATACTTCAAAAATTAAACCATTAGCTGAAGATTCATTTACACTTAAAGATACTAGAGATGTGCTTCATGGTGCAATAGTTATGCCACAAGCATATAGTTTAACTAAATCTATTGCAAAAGAAGTTGTTGATCCTTTTCCAAAAGCATTTGGTTTCAATTATAACATTAGTGAATATATTTCTGAAGAAGATAAACAATTAGCAAGCAATATCGATGAAGTTGCTATTAGTATTGGAAATAGAGTTTCTGATATTTTCAATTATGGATTTAACACTTTGACTGGCAAACCTATTGAATTTATTAAAGCTGTAGATGTTTGTCTTGGAGGATATCCTTCAAATATTCTAAGTATGCCATATGAATATATGATTAAACCGATGGCACAAGATGGGTTAAATGCAACCTTCAATGCTTTAAATTTCTACTTTGATGGATGGTCAATATTTGTAAATCCAGCTATAAACAGTGTCACAGGTGTTGTTGATAACCAAGTAGAACAATATGCTCCAACTAATGAATCAAGCTCAGCATATACTTATGGGTATAACTCATTTTATGCTGGTTATTCATTCGGAAAGCATTATATGCTGCACGCTAATAATACTGGTTTACATAAAACAACTTTTTCTTCTGAGAAATTTGCTGGAGCAGTAGGCAAAACAGTTGGAGATGTGAACAGGCAGAACAACATTGAAGAAGAGGTGAAAGATGAAGATGTAGGGGTTATTACTTATGCTACAGATGCTGGGGTTATTTATGGCCTTACAGGTAATAGTACAACGCCAACAGAGAAAAAATGGCTTCCTGTGAAGTTGGCAACTTCTCTAGTTTCATATTCATTAAAAGCTTCTGCCTTCTATAATGCTCACAATGCAATTAAATATTTAGACAATAAGTTTGGAGTTAGCTCAGGAACTGCTAAAGCATTAGATTATCTTAATACATTTAGTTACTTAAGTGCTGAAGGAGTAAATGTGCGTTATGTTGCTAATAAAGGTGAGCAAGGAGGTGAAAAAAATACTAAAGAAGAAAATAAAAAAACTGAAAGTGAGAGCACGCTTAATAATAATTACTTAAAACTATTTGGTTATTATATTAATAATTTTAAAGCTGAAGATAAGGAATTTAAATATGATGATTTGCAAAATATCATAGATAATGAGAATGACAATCAAATAAATACTAAAGAAATAATAGATACTAATGAGCAAAAAGTTAACAATAGCACTCAAAACGATACTCTAGAAGTTAGTAATGGAAAGGAAATAATAAATATAAATGAGCAAAAAGTTGACAGTGGCACTCAAGACGATACTATAGAAGTTGGTAATGAATATGAGGATTTAATTATTATGGTAAATGACAGTACTACTTTAATCTATAGCGAACTAGATGATCCATGTGATATAGATGACATTTTATGTGAAATAAAAGATGATATATATGCAAACAGCACACTTTGGACTTAAAAAATTGCCTAGGAGTATCACTAAATTTTTTCTTTTGATATTTCTAGGTTTTAGTATAGCTGATGCTAAGGAAGATAATTTATATTTAAGGTTTGATGCAGGGAGGATAAAGCAATCGAACAATATAAATAGTACTCAACATTTTTATAAAGTTTCTGGGAATAAAAAGCTTAAAAGAGATTTTATATATATTTTTGGCTTAGGGTATAGGATAAATAAATATCTCAGAACAGATTTAACTTTTAGTAAAGCAGATAATTTAAATTATATCTCATCTGTTAAATCTCCAAAAGCATTTAATACATATTTTCAAAATTTTGAAATACAGTCTACTTTATTAAATTTCTATTATGATTTTCCCTTTGATAAAATAATTTCACCATATATTGGCATTGGAATAGGGTATTCTAAAATTAGTCCAAATATCGGTATTCATAAATTGAAGACAAATAGCGGGAGGGAAGGTTTAAATAAGGTTTATAATAAAATTAGTAATAGTTTTTCCTATGCTTTGCTTGGTGGCTTAACAATTAAAGCTAATGAAAAATTTGAATTTGACTTTAATTATAAGTTTCAAGATTTTGGCAACAGTAATGGTATTTATAAGATAGAAGATTTCAGTGGTAATATAATGTCTAGAAACCCAGAAAGTTTTAAAATTAAAGCTAATATAGTAACACTTAGTGTTAGATATAATTTTTAATGTAATAGTATTTTTTACCACCACAGTTGGGACTGATGTACTTCCTGCATGATGAAAATATGTAGCATAGACATTGCGAGTGAGCGCAGTGAGTATGTAAATCCAGAGAAATTGTAATAAACGTAAGTGTTGCAACAATTCTGGATCACCACAGTCGAGCTAAAGCTCTCCTTCGTGATGACTGTGGGTGGTAGATGGCAACATCACTCCCTTGTGATGACTGTTGAAAGTGTAGAATCCTTCCTCGTGATAATGACTACTGAAATTTTTAATGCAGATTTTTTGATCTAATATAATCTATCAAAGATATTACATTACTTCTTTTATCATTGTTTTCTTTTTTACTATCTTTTTTATCTAAATTTATCAAATTATTATTTTCCAACAATCTATCATGTTCGCTTACATCATTAGTATATTCTTGCTTAAATTCAAGTTCAAATGATTCAGAAGGGTCTGCAAAACATGTTATTGCTTTATAAGGAATACTTAAATGTGAATATTTATTATTAAAACTCAAACTAACTTCAAAATGATCTTCAAAAATACGAAGATTTTTAAAATCATATTGTAATATAATTGTAATTTCATTAGGATATTGAGCTTTTAAAATTTTAGGCATCTCAACTCCTTCAAAATCAGTTGAAAAATTTATGTAGAAGTGGTTATTACCAGTAAAACCATTTTTTTCAACTTCTTTTAGTGCCATCTTAATAATATAGTACATTGATTCATTTATCAGATGTGTATAATTTATTGAAGAATTTTTTTTATCAACCATTTAACTAAATATTAATCGTAGAATTTTCAAAATATTATAGCACTAAAAATACATTTATAAATAGTTAATAATTAAAAAAGTACATTTACACAACTTAAAATTGAATATATGATTTTGAAGTATAATAAAATTTTAAGAGGTTAATATGTATAATAAAGATAATAATTCAAAAAGAAGCAATAGTTCTAATAAAAATGAATTAAATTTACAAAACGAAGAAGATTTAAATAAAGTAAGTAATCGTAGTGAAAATGGAAGTGATACAATAAAAAATGATTCAAATAGAGCAAGCGATAATGATGAAAGTAAAAATGAGAAAATAGAAGAGAACAGTACAAAAAAGAAAGAAATTAAATCAATTGAAGAAGTAGATGAAAAAAAACAGGAGCTTATTGAAGGGTTAAATAAATATTTAAGTTCAAGTAATTTAAAGAAGTGTTTAGAAGGAATTGAGCTAAAGACTAAGACTCAGTTTATTAATAAATATAAAGAGTATATTGATAGGTTTCAAAATTCTGATAATTATGAAGATAATAAAAAGATAGATACAAAAGAGAAGCTTGGATGTAAAATTTTAAATTGTTGTATAGAAATATTAAAAAAACATAAAAATACTAAGAACAGTGAAGAGATTAAAAACAGTGAAGAATATAAAAATATTAAAGAAGCCATAACATCAATATATGATGATATTTATAAAGACATAGATGATGATATCAATTTTTCTTTTAATGATAATGACATATCTCAAATTGATATTAATACAAATGAGTTATCTCAAACGAGAGTTAATAACAATGATTTTGAAAATATACCTGCTTTAGATTTTTCAGTACTTAATAATGAAGTAACTAATAGAAATCAAATAAATGAAGAAAATAAAGAAGATGAAAATGAAAAATCGGTTAAAAAAATGGATGAGAAAGAAGGTTATGGCGCAGTATTATACAATTATTACAAACACACAAAAGACCAATTAGCTACAAAAGTAAATGAGTATTTTAAGTCAAAAAGTAACAAAGATAAGAATGATGAATTAGATAATAGTGATAATAAAGAGCTCTATAACAAATTTATGAGTATGAAAGATAATAATGAGTTTGTTGAATCAAAAGGTGGTACAGTTGAAGAAATTTCTAATAATTATAATCTAGAAACTAATCAAAATGTATTTACAAATACTCAACAAAACAATGAAGAAGTTGTTCAGTCGTCAAATGATTATAGTTATTATAAATATGCTATTTGTGTATTAACGGGAGCTTGTATAGTTATGCAAGCATTAAGCTATATGTCTGATCATCATGACTACCATGGATTTGGTTCATCAGGATTTTAATTGATGGTGCGGTCGAAAAGACTCGAACTTTCAATCCCATGTGATGGGAACAACGACCTCAACGTTGCGTGTCTACCAATTCCACCACGACCGCAGCTTTGAGGTATGCTACGAAAAATATATATAAATTTCAACTAAATTTTTTATGATATATAATTGTTCTAAATAATAATCACGAGGGAAATATATTACATCTTATAACCCAAAGTCATCACGAAGGAGGAATGTAATTCCGACTGTGGTGATCAAGAATTGTTGCTATTTACACCAGAATTCGTCATCACTAGGGAGAGGTGGAATTTAGACTGTGGTGATCCATAGGTATTGCTGCATTTATGTTTTCTTGATGTATTACTGGATTGCCGCACTCACTTCGTTCGTTCGCAATGACGAAGTAAGGAAGATGGATTGCCACACTACGGCTACGCCTTCATTCGCAATGACTATTTTATATTTTTATCTAAATAATTGACAGTAAGTTATTGCTATATTACTCTCAACCTATGAAAAAAAGATAACAAAAATTATGAATAATAAGATTTACTCGGGGCTAGCTAGAAGAATAATTGCTACAATGATAGATGGTATAGTTCTAATTATACCACATTTATTATTTTTTAGCTTTGAAGCAAGTGGTGGATATAGTTTTGGTTCATCCTTGATTCATATTGTTATAAATGTTGTTTACATAGTTTATTTTGAATCTTCAAAATATCAGGGTACTATAGGAAAAATTTTGATGGATATTAAAATAGTTGATATAAATGGTCAAACTATATCTTTTTCAAAATCAATTTTAAGATATCTTGGATTTTGTTTATTAAGTATTATAGGTGGTATGTTTATCAATTTTTTCACAATACTTTTTACAAAAGAAAAAGTTGCTGTTCAAGATATGCTTTTTGAAACTAGGGTTTTAATGAGATAAATTTATCTTATTAACTCTATTTAAATGCCTACTTTTTTGAAATTTAGAATTTAAAAATGTTTTTATAATACCTTTAGCTTTTTCAAAAGATATATAGCGAGCTCCTAAAACTAAAACATTTGCATCATTATGTTCTCTTGCAAGTTTAGCATACTCTGTATTAATGCATAATGCTGCACGAATATGCTTATTTCTATTTGCACAAATTGACATGCCTATGCCTGTGCCACAAATTAATATACCTATATTAATTTTGTTTTGCTCAATAGCATTAATAACTTTTTTTGCATAATCAGGATAATCGACTGAATCATCTGTATCAGATCCAAAATTTATAATATTTTTAAAGTTTAATTCTTTTTCTAGAAATATTATAATATTATTTTTTAGCTTATATCCTGCATGATCATTTGCGATTCCTATAATCATATATCAATTGACACCCCAAATATTAATTTTTCTTATCCAGCCATTATATTTTTCAATTCTAACTTTACACCATTCAGATTCGCATTTTATTACACGAGCTAGTGTCCCAAATTCTACTTTTATTATTGGAGGAGAATTTTCATCAGGAGCTTTAAAAATTAATGATTTATTTTTTAATAATTCTTTTTCTAAATCTTTTTTAATAGAAATTTTATTATTATTTATTATTACATAGTTAACTCCACTCAATAAACTTTGATGTATCCATCCTTGAGTATTATCAATATCTGTTACTTTTCTCCAATTATCAAATTCTGCAATAATTTTAAATGGTTGATTAATGCATTGGTATATGTAAGAGGTTTGATATTTTTTGCCAGGACCAACTCTCATTTTAACTTCAGTTGATTTTAAAGTTACATATCTAGGTATAGGCAATCCTGTTACAATGCCAGTTTCAAATGAGTTTGAATTTATTGTGAAAACTAAAAAAATAATCCATATATTTATTAATATTAATTTATACATTTTTAAATTTTTCTATTAAAAGTTTTTGAACATTTTGTGAAACTAGTTTTTTTGTATTTCCACCTAATTTTGTAACCTCCTTAACAAATGTTGATGATATAAAGTGCACATTTTCAGTTGCTGGTAAAAATACAGTTTCAATTTTATTTTCTAAGGTTTTATTAACAAATGACATTTGAAACTCATATTCAAAATCAGCAACTGCTCGGAGTCCTCTTATTATAATATGTGCACTTTCTTTTTTTACAAATTCAACTAATAAACCATTAAAAGACTTAACAACAATATTTTTCGTATAAAGTTTATCTAATTCATATTTTATCATATCTACTCTATCATTTGCAGAGAATAAAGGGCTTTTTTGGCTATTTTCTGCAACACCTATAATCAATTTATCAAATAATATTGCAGAGCGCTTAATTATATCTAAGTGACCAAGTGTAATAGGGTCAAATGTTCCTGGATATACTGCTGTTTTTTTATTTGTCATAATTTTCTAAATTATGTGTTGGAAAGTATTTTTCTATCATTTGTTGAAAATGCTTAGGAATTTTTGCTTTTAACATATAATTTTTGTTGTATAAGTTAAAACTTAATAAATATGAATGTAAATGTAAATGATCAGATTTTTGAATTTCTTGTTTTGATTTGAAATTAAAGTGCTTATTATCACCTAATATTGGATAATTTATGCTTTTACTATGAATTCTGATTTGATGTTTTCTTCCTGTTAAAGGAGTGAATTTAACCAATGAAAAAATATTTTTATATTCAGAAATTACTTTAAACTGTGTTTTAGCATCATATTCCTTATCTAATATATTTATTTTAGATTCTATTATTCCTTGTTGAGATTTTGGAATTCCACATAAAACAGATAAATAGGATTTATTAATCTTTTTATCTCTAAATAATTTGCTAATTTTTGCAGCTATATTAGCATTTTTTGCTACAATAAGTAAGCCTGTAGTTTCTTTATCAATCCTATGGACTATATGATACTTAAAACCTGATAGCTTTAAAACTCTATCTATTGATATTTTAACGTTAGATCCATCTTGCACACATAAATCATAAGGCTTATTTAAAGCAATTATGTGTTCATCTTCATGAATTATAGAATTGAATATTTTATTTTTAATATCTTCAAAATTACTTGGTTTAATATCAGAAATTTGTCTTTGATTTTGATATTCAATTATTGGTGTTCTAATTTTTTGGTTATATATAACTTTAGAATTTATTTTAACTCGTTTGCTATCAATTCTAATTTGTCCTTTTCTTGCAAGCTTAGCAACAATGGTAAATGGCATGTTTGGAACATTTCTATGAAACCAACGATCAAGCCTTAAGCCATCATCTTCTTTTTCCACATGAAAAATTTTTATTTCCATTAAGAATTATGTATGTTTTAATTTACGATATATTTACGTGTGTAACCTATACTAGTTAGATTTTTATGTCCAATATTTTAAGAAGTATAATTAATGAAATCGAATTAATACCTGAATTTCAGGTTATTGGAAAGGTTTGCTCTGTAAGAGGTTTATTAATTGAAGTTTTAGGAATTGAATTTGTTGTAAGTATTGGTTCTAAATGTAAGATAATTAATAAAAATAATATAGAGGTATTTGCTGAAATTGTAGGAATTAAAGAAGAAAAAGCATTATTAATGACTTATGAATCTGCTGAAGGAGTTGGAGTTGGAAGTGAAATTCATGTTATTGCACATGACCAATCAATATACCCATCAAAAAATTGGCTGGGTAGAGTTATCAATGCTTTTGGCGAACCAATTGATGAAAAAGGACCACTTATTAATGGAAATATAGCTTATAGATTACACAATTCACCTCCAAAAGCACATCTTAGAAAGAGAGTTGGTGCTAAAATGGATATGGGTATAAGGTCAATTAATACTTTCTTAAGTTGTTGTTATGGGCAAAGAATGGGGATATTTTCTGGATCTGGGGTTGGAAAATCTATGATGATATCAATGCTTACTAAATATGCAGATGCAGATGTGAAAATTATAGGTTTAATAGGAGAAAGAGGAAGAGAAGTTCAGGAGTTTCTTGAAGATTATTTAGGTGAAGAAGGGTTAAGCAAGGCTGTTGTTATAGTTTCAACTTCGGATGAATCTGCATTAAAAAGAAAGCAAGCTGCTTATCTAACAATGGCTCTTTGTGACTATTATAGAGATCAAGGTAAGCAAGTGCTTTGTATGATGGATAATGTCACAAGGTTTGCTATGGCGCAAAGAGAAATTGGTCTTTCTATTGGAGAGCCTCCAACAACAAAAGGATATACACCAAGCGTTTTTTCTGAATTACCAAAGTTATTAGAAAGAGCTGGACCTGGAATAAAAGGAGAGGGTGATGTAACAGCTTTCTTTAGCGTGCTAGTTGAAGGAGATGATCATAATGAGCCTATAGCTGATGCTGTTAGAGGAATTTTAGATGGACATATTGTACTTAGTAGAAAAATTGCAGGTCGTGGTATCTATCCAGCGATTGATGTTTTGAATAGTATTTCTAGGACTATGCCAAAGTGTAATACTGAATATGAAAATAAAGTTGTAAATAGAGCAAGAAGTTTGATTTCTCAATATACAGATATGGAAGATATGATTAGAATTGGTGCATATAAATCTGGCTCTGATCCACAAGTTGATGAAGCAATTAAATATATTGATGCAATTAATAAATTCATATCCCAAAACTATGATGAGAAAGATAATTTAAGGGATTCGTATTCTAAATTAGTAAAAGCAATAGATTTTGATGAGAAAGTTGATAATGGTGAGAAAACTAATTTGATCAAATAATGACTTTAAATACATTTATTTATAAATTTATTATTTTATTTATTATTTCATTAATCCAAACATATGCTTTTGAAAATAATAAAAAAGAGAAAAAGTTAGAATATCATTCTATTAGGTGTGGGAAAGAAATTCAAAAATTATTTACTAAAAAAGATCTTGATGGAATATTGAAATTAGCTCCACATTTATTTAGAAAATCATATCTTAAAAATAAAACTTTTGATGATTTATTTGATCAAAAATTTGTCAATTCAATTATAAATAGTGAAGTTAGTTCTGAACCTGTAGGATGGCGAGGGTATATGTTAGATCATGGTAGTATATGGTATGATTATAATGATAAATGTAAAATTATTGCTATTAATGGTGAAACTAATGAAAAATTTAATGTGCCATACGTAAAGGGATGGGAAGTTAATAATAAAATTATCTGTCCTAGATGTTTAAATTATCCAAATGTATATACTACTCAAGAGATAAAAATGATTGAAAAGAAAATAACTAATAACAAATTATATAATAAGAAATATAATAACAAATTTAAAAAATGCATGATATCTTGTAATTCACTAAATAATAATAGTGCTGCTGTAGAAAAAGATTATTTAGAATATTATTTAATAAGAACAATTGATCCTTTTATTTGTAATAAATTAACTCCTTCAATAAAATCAAAATGTTTAGAGTCCTACCTAATCTATAATTGCCAAGGTGGTCGAACTATAGGATGTCTTGGTGGATATTCAATTTACGGATTGTTTTACATTGATAAAATTAACGAGTATGTTATATCTGAAGTTAAATATTTTGGACAAGATTATGGTGACATGGATACTAAAATTGTGGGCAAATTTGAAATATTAGATGAAATTGATTATATGGAGCAAAAATGGCTATCTAAAGATAAATAAATTAAAAATAATTTAATTTTATAAAAGTAACTTATCAATAGAAGATACAAAATTCTTATATTATAAGTTTCATTCAATAGTTATTTAACACATATCTATATACACTTATGCCAAAGTTAAAAATTAATAACAAAGAAATTGAAGTGCCTGAAGGCTTTACAGTTATTCAAGCACGTGAAAAAGCTGGAGTTGAAATACCAATAATATTAATCTTCATAACAAACATGAGCTATAAGTGAAGAGCATAGGTATGCCTAAAACTATTCGCATTGCCAAAATATAGTAAAATAAGCAGCTTAAGTATTTATGCAATAAAGTTTTACTAGCATCCTAAAACCAATTTTTAACCTATCCTGCAGTTTGCAACACTGACTACCAAAGTCCTTTAAAGTTCGTTATGGTATACATTATGATATTCACCATCTTGATTCATATTGAATTCATGTATCATAAGTATACAAGAAATATTTTCTTGTATACTATCTATTATAGAGGTAGCTCCTCTATAGGAGATGGAAGGAGATATTCCGATTTTGAATGAAGACTTA